>DHYT01000076.1:15247-15814 GCA_002415465.1 Desulfobulbaceae bacterium UBA5123 | reverse complement strand
CGCCTTCTTGGTGACCAGGGTCACCTTGCCAAGCCGCGCGGCCTTCAGGGCAAAAGAGAGGCCCGATATCCCGCTGCCGATAACCAAAAAATCCGTCTGTTTCTGCATCTCATTCCCGCCCCGGAGAAGCCCGATCAGCGCCGACGGCTCGCGTGCCGCCTTGACAGAACCGCTCTTCTTCCAGTAAACATCTCATTTTCAGATCAGCTGAACAACACTCACCCGGACAAACCATCGTGCTGAAAGTCGTTATCTTTGATTGCGACGGGGTCATGTTTGACTCCCTTGCCGCCAACAAGGCATACTACAACCACATCCTCGCCCATTTCGGCCATCCGCCCATGGACAAGGATGAACTGGCCTATGTTCATANNCCATCATGTCATGGATTCCATCCGCCACATCTTCAGAAATCACCCGGACGAGATGGAGAAGGCGGATCAGTACCGGCAAACCGTCGACTATACGCCGTTCTTGGCCCACATGACCATTGAGCCGGACCTGCGGGAGTTCCTCGATTACCTCAGCCCCCGCTGTCAGATCGCGATCAGCACCAACCGCACCAAC
>DHYT01000076.1:0-15109 GCA_002415465.1 Desulfobulbaceae bacterium UBA5123 | reverse complement strand
TGGTGGACCGGGAGCACTCGGCCAACATCGGCATGCGGCTGATCGCCTTCAAGAACCCGGAGCTGCCCGCCGAATACCATGTCGACAGTTTCATGGAAATCACCAGACTGCCGCCCCTCAACGGCCAATAGGATAAAGCCTTGCCAGAATTCAACGTCACCCATCTGATGCTGGTGGAAGGCCCGGATTTCGACACCTGCCGTCGACGAGTCGAACGCTTCTTTGCCAGAACCATCCTGGTCAAATACGATTCGGTGACGGTGGTCGCCGCAAAATCCTGCAACGGCGCCGGTGGCGAATTCTGGGGAAAACTCACGACCGGGATAGCCGAAAACCAGAAGCTTGCCGCCGAACTCCTGGCGGAACTGAAAGGGGCGGGGATCACCGAACTGGACAGCCTCTCCACCCTGCCCCAGGGCTACGTCAGCAAAACCCTGCACACCATGGCGCATCTGCTGGACGGCTTCTTCGGGGTGGACAGCCGCTTTTACAACCTGAACGACGACTCACACTGGCTCAGCGAGCCGCAGCAGGCCCTCGTCAAACAGCAGCCCGAACAATTCTGGCTGCTCCATGTGGAAGCCTTGTCACAAACCGGCGACGCCGATCAGGTCGCCACCCTTCGCACCATCCCCNNCCGCCGCCGACTAGAGCCGCATCAATGGTGATGGTGGTGGCCATGATGGTGATGATGCCCGTGGCCGCCGTCGCCGGGGCCGCCCACCTTGGAAAGGGCCCTGGTAAGCGCGTCACTGGCGCCATCGAGCCCCGCCACCGCCTTTTCGATCAAGGCGGCGACCTCCTCAAGGCCTTCCTCGCGGGCCGCCGCCGCCCATTTGACAAACTCCGCCTTATGGCTGTGGTTGTGTTCTACCCAGTGGGGCAATAACACCCGCAACTTGTCCACTGTACCCTTATCACTCACTGTACCCTTATCACTCATTGTCGTTACCCCNNCCTTCCCCGCCATGAAATCGATCCGGGCCAGACGCACCGAGGTGATTTCCCTGGGCTCCTCGAACAGTGCCGCGATCCGCACGCCGTCCGCCAGCATCTCGAGGCTGGTGATGTTTTCCATGAGCTTTTCCTGCTCGCCGTCACGGTCGAGCACCACGCTGGTCTGGCACATATCCTCTCCTGCCGCCAAGGTTGAACGCAAAACTCTCTTCTTCCCCTTTACCGGAAACCATTTATAATACATTCCAGAACAGGATGCCCACCATTTTCACCGCACCGTATCACCGCCGGAGCCTGCCAATGCTTGTATCCCTGCCGGAAATCACCGCCATCCTTCGCGGCGTCCAAACCATCGCCGTGGTCGGTCTTTCCCCCAAGGCCAGCCGACCCAGCAACGATGTGGCCCGCTACCTGATGGCCGCGGGCTTTACGGTCATCCCGGTCAATCCGGGGCAAACCGACATCCTCGGCGCAAAATGCTATCCCAGTCTGACCGAAATCCCGGTCCCTGTAGATCTGGTCAACATCTTCCGCCGCTCCGAGGATGTCGGCCCGGTGGTCGACGAGGCCATCGCCATCCACGCCAAGGCCGTCTGGATGCAGCAGGGGATCGCCAACGAAACGGCAGCGGCCAAGGCAAAGGCAGCTGGCCTGAAGGTGATCATGGACCGCTGCATCAAGGTTGACCACGCCAATCTTTTCAACTAATTACCCAATTACACCCAAACAAAAAAAAGACCCCCTGCGATCACGCCCGCCCCGCCGATTACGCGCTCTTGACCCATCCGCCTTCCTCATAACCAAGCCCCCACGATACGTCAGTTCACACTCCCCCTCTACCAGTTAAATCAATCCCAAAACCGCAAAACCGGGGTCCAAAACCGGCAAAACCGGGGTCAGGTCTTGCATTCCCACATCGCCAGACACCGCCCCAGACTTCTCCAAGGTTCACTTGCCACCTGCACGCGCGCAGCCCGGCAATTCCAATGCCTCAACTCCCAGCACTCCATCCCTGCCCCCTCACAGACGCCGCATTGCTTGACTTTTGCCGCTGTTTGGAATAAACAGCAGGGTTTCTATTATATTGTGATCTTGTTCAGTAATTACCGTAGTTGGAGGTTTTACGTTGAGTATCCGAGCCCTGAAAGGCTTTAAAGACATTCTCCCCGATGAGGTCGGCATCTGGCAGCGGGTCGAGGCTACGGCCCGCGATATCTTCCATCGCTTCGGCTTTGCCGAGATCAAGGTGCCGATCCTTGAAAAAACCGAGCTGTTCGCCCGCTCCATCGGCGAGGCCACCGATATCGTCGAAAAGGAGATGTACACCTTCACCGACCGCAACGGCGAATCCGTCACCATGCGGCCCGAGGGTACCGCCGCCGTACTCCGCGCCTTTATCGAACACAGCCTGCACGCCAAGCTGCCGGTGCAGAAGCTCTACACCGTCGGCCCCATGTTCCGTCACGAGCGGCCCCAGAAGGGGCGGCTGCGCCAGTTTCATCAGCTGAGCTGCGAGGTCCTGGGCTCGGATCTCCCCCGCCTGGACGCCGAGGTCATCGCCATGGCCTGGCTGCTGATCAACGAACTGGGGATTACGGTGAGCCTGGAGATCAACTCCCTGGGCTGCCCGGCGTGCCGCCCTCTGTTTAAGGAGACCCTGGTCAAATTCCTTGACGAGCGGGCAGGCTCGCTCTGCGAGGACTGTGAACGCCGCCGGCACACCAACCCCTTGCGGGTGCTGGATTGCAAGAGCGCCCATTGCCAGGAGCAGTATGTCGATGCGCCGTCGATCCTCGATCATCTCTGCAGCGGCTGCCGCGATCATTTCGGCACGGTCAAGGAAAGCCTTGCCCAGCTGGCAATCCCGTTCAAGATCAACTCCTTCATGGTCCGGGGCCTTGATTATTACAACCGCACCACCTTCGAACTGATCACCGACGCCCTGGGCGCGCAAAGCGCGGTGGGCGCGGGCGGCCGCTACGACGGGCTGGTCGAGCAACTGGGCGGCCCGAGCCTGCCCGGCATCGGCTTTGCCATGGGCATGGAACGGCTGGTGTTGCTGCTTCAGCAACAGGAGGGGCAGGACAACGGCCCGGCAAGCGATCTCTTTATCGCCGCCCTGGGCGAAGAGGCGCAAAGAATCGCCTTCCCCATCCTCCACGGGCTGCGCACGAACGGCCTGCAGGCCGGGATGGACATCGAGGGCAGAAGCCTCAAAAGCCAGATGAAACAGGCGGGCCGCGCCAACGCCGCCTACACCCTGATCCTCGGCGAAGAGGAAATGACAAAGAATATCGCTATTTTACGAGACATGAGCACCCGCGCCCAGGAAGAGATCCCGCTCCCCGAGAACCTAGCGGAGTGGTGCCGGGGGCTTGCGGCAAAGATCAAATCAAACCAGTGTTAAGTGTTCCGCCATCCGGAAACAGGCAATCACCCCTGCAGCTTGACACGTAAATCTTGCACAACGAGGAGTACCTCCTATGGAATCCATGGGCGAACTGAAACGGAGCCACAACTGTAACGATCTCGGCACCGCCAATGTCGGCGAAACCGTCACCCTGATGGGTTGGGTGCTCAGGCGCCGCGACCACGGCGGGGTCATCTTCATCGATCTGCGCGACCGCTGGGGCCTCACCCAGGTCGTTTTCAGCCCCGAGCACAACGCCGAGGTGCACGCCAAGGCGCACAACCTGCGCAGCGAGTGGGTTCTGGCGGTGCGCGGCACTGTTTCGGCGCGGCCGGAAGGGATGACCAACCCCAATCTCGCCACCGGCGCCATCGAGGTGCTGGTGGACGAACTGCGAATCCTCAACGTCAGCCAGACCCCGCCCTTCCCGCTGGACGAGATCACCGAGGTTTCGGAAACCCTGCGCCTCAAGTACCGCTATCTCGACCTCCGGCGGCCGGGCATGGCCGACAACCTGATCCTGCGCCACAAGGCGAGCCAGGCGATCCGCAACTATCTCAACGACAACAATTTCCTTGAGATCGAAACCCCGGTCCTTACCCGCTCCACCCCGGAAGGCGCCCGCGACTATCTGGTGCCGAGCCGGGTCAATCCGGGCAAATTCTACGCCCTGCCGCAATCGCCGCAGCTCTTCAAGCAGCTGCTGATGATCGCGGGCATGGACCGCTACTACCAGATCGTCAAATGCTTCCGCGACGAGGACCTCCGCGCCGACCGCCAACCCGAATTTACCCAGATCGATATGGAGCTCTCCTTCATCGACGAGGAGGATATCTTCCGGATCATGGAGGGGATGATCAGCCATCTCTTCAAGGCCACCAAGGGCATCGACCTCACCACCCCCTTCCCGCGCATCGACTACGCCGAGGCGATGGGCCGTTACGGCTCCGACAAGCCGGACACCCGCTTCGGGCTGGAACTGGTCGATCTCTTCGAAAACGTCAAGGAGTGCGGCTTCAAGGTCTTCCGGGACGTGGTTGAGAAGGGCGGGATGGTGAAGGCGATCAACGCCAAGGGCTGCGCCACCTTCAGCCGCAAGGATCTGGACGACCTGACCAACTATGTCGCCCAGTACGGCGCCAAGGGGCTTGCCTGGGTCAAGATGAAGGAGGACGGCGAGTGGCAGTCGCCCATCGCCAAATTCTTCACCGACGAGGAACGGGCGGCGATGGCCAAGACCTTGAACGCCGAGCCCGGCGACCTGCTCTTCTTCGGCGCCGACACCCCGGCCATCGTCCATACCGCCCTGGGCGAGCTGCGGCTGGAACTGGCCCGGCGACTGGGTCTGATCAACAAGGAGACCTTCAATTTCGTCTGGGTCACCGATTTCCCGCTGCTGGAGTACGACCACGAGCAACGCCGCCACATGGCGGTACATCACCCCTTCACCGCGCCCCGGGAAGAGGACATGGCCCTGCTCGACACCGATCCCGGCAAGGTTCGGAGCCGCGCCTACGACCTGGCCCTGAACGGGACCGAGATCGGCGGCGGCTCCATCCGTATCCACCAGCCCAAGGTGCAGGCCACGGTCTTCCGGGCCCTGGGGATCTCGGACGAGGAGGCGGCGGACAAGTTCGACTTCCTGCTCAAGGCCCTGGAACACGGCGCCCCGCCCCACGGCGGCTTAGCCTTCGGCCTTGACCGGCTGATGATGATCATCGCCGGCCGCGATTCCATCCGCGACGTCATCGCCTTCCCCAAAACCCAGAAGGCCACCTGCCCCCTCACCGAGGCGCCCTCCACCGTGGCCCGCAAACAGCTCACCGAGCTCTCCCTGCGGCCGGACTGGAAGGAAGAGAAATAGCCGCCGATCGTTTACCTGTTTAAGATATCCAGAGCGATCTCGACCACCTGCGGGTCGGGATCGCTTACCTTTTTCCGGACCAGGGCCAGGGCCCGGTCGGTGCCGATGATGCCGAGCACGGTGAGGGTATCGCCCCGCATATAGGCGGTTTCCTCGGCCAGTAGCGGCTCCAGAAAAGGGATGGCCAGTTCCACCTGCTCGGGCCGCTCCTCGATCAGCCACTCGAAGAGCACCGCCACCCCCATCCGCACCCGGAACCGCTCGTCGCGGAGGAGATCGCCGACAAAACGGTAGTAATCGGCATCCGCCTTGAACATGCTGACAATATTTTCCACCAACCCCTGCTCAAGAAAATCGCCGATGGTCTGCAGCAACTCCGCTTCACTCACTTCTTTCATCATCCATCCTCTTTTCATAGTGTAACCGCCATGGGCGTAATCTACGTGCCGCTTGCCTCGGCAAGCTTCGCCACCATGTCGCTGTTTATCAAAACCATGGGGGCCCGGCGGTGGCGGCATCCAGCTACTCGTCGGTGCTGCTCTCAGTCCTCTTCGGCTATCTCTTCTGGCACGAAATCCCGCTCCCGACAGCCTGGCTGGGCGGCGGCCTGATCGTCCTCGGCGGGCTGCTGCTGGTTCGCTCCCGCTTCCGGGTGAGCGCCCCGCCAGCCGCCTGAACCTACCCTTTTTCCGCAAAAGCGGCAACGGCCACCCTCTCCCCATTTTGATTGTGAGGCGCCATGCAAAGATGCTATCCTGTTCCTCATGCCCGCCTTTGACCCCTTTAACGACCGACAGGCCAGGGATATCCGCAATGCGCTGTCGGAAACGATGGTGGCAAACCTGCCGACCCTGGATCTCTCCCCGGTACGGCAGCGCGCCGATGCCTTCCCGGCCGACAATCTCTCCGCCGCCCACCGCGCCTATATCGAGGAACGGTTGCGCCGCTACCGGCTGGTGTACGAGACCCTCCGGCAACGATCGGAAACCGACCCCTTCCGGCAGGCACTGGTCCTCTGGGACGCCAAGCTTTTTTTCGAGGTCCACGAGATCATGGAAACCCTGTGGAAAAAAAGCAAAGGCGAGCAAAAAACCGCCTACCAGGCCATGTTTCGCGCCGCCGGCACCTATGTGCATCTGGAGCAGGGCAATATCCCCGCCGCCCGCAGCATGGCCGCCAAGGCCCTTGCCGGTCTCAATTCCCACGGCCGCTTCCTGCCCGCCACCATCGATCTTGCGGCCCTCACCGCAGCCCTTGCCGACCCCTCCCCCACCGCCCCAAACCTTGACAACTGCCTCCGGCAGCGGTAAGACTTCCTCTTTCTTGCCATTTCGTGTCGCCGCTGTGAGAGTGGCGACGTTTTTTTATTAAAATATCCTCAATCCAACAGGGAAAGCCATGGCCTCCACCGACCTGCCCCCTTTTATACAGCACCTCCTCAAGCCCGCGGCCTACCCGCACCCGGCCGATGACGTGCGTCTGGTGCAAACCCATATCTCGTACGTGCTGCTGGCCGGTGACTTTGTCTATAAGTTCAAGAAACCGGTGGACTTCGGCTTCTTGAACTTCACCACCCTTGAAAAGCGGAAATATTACTCCGCGCAGGAACTGCTGCTCAACCAGCGCCTGAGCCCCTCCATCTACCTCGCGCAGGTGACGGTTACCTCGGATGGCGGCAAGCTTACCCTCAACGGCAGCGGCGAGCCGGTGGAGTACGGCATTCAGATGCAACGGATGCCGGAAGGGCAGATGATGGGCAACGTCATCAGGCGTGGCGAGCTCACCACGGCGATGCTCGACGCCATTGTCGCCAAGCTGGCCCCCTTTTACGAGCAGGCTGACGGGAGCGATGCGATCAGGGCCTTCGGCACCGCCAAGGCGGTGAGCGTCAACGTGCTTGAAAACTTCGATCAGACCCGGTCCTTCATCGGCTGCGAGGCGCTGAGCCAGTCACAGTTCGACTTGATCTCCGGCTACGCCCGCGACTTCCTCGGCCGCGAATCGTTGTTCGAGCAAAGGATCGAGGCCGGCAAGATCCGCGACTGCCACGGCGACCTTTACTCCGCCAACATCTGCCTGGCCGATCAGGTCTACATCTTCGACTGCATCGAGTTCAACGAGCGCTTCCGCTACTGCGATGTCGCCAGCGACGCCGCCTTCCTGGCCATGGATCTCGATTTCCACAATCTGCAGCCCCTGTCGGAACACTTCATCGACCGCCTGACCGCGGCCTCCGGCGACGTATCCCTCCGCCCCATGCTCAACTTCTACAAATGTTACCGGGCATACGTGCGCGGCAAGATCGGCCTCTTCACCGCCCACGACCCGCAGGTGGATGAAGCGACCAAGAAATCCTGCCTCGAGCAGGCGGCCCGCTACTTTCAACTGGCCGCCCGGTACGCGCAGCAGTAGGTCGCCATGTCGCCCTTACCACGGCCAGCGCTTTTTATTTTTTTCGGCCTGATCGCAAGCGGCAAGTCCACCCTCGGACAGGCCTTTGCTGACCATCACGACGTACGCTATTACAACTCCGACGTGATACGCAAGGAACTGGCCGGGGAGCTGTCGCGAAACGGCCGCCAATCCGGCTTCGATCAAGGGATCTACTCAAGGGCGTTTACCGAAAAAACCTATACGGCGCTGCTCGCCCGCGCTGAGGCGGACCTCGCCGCCGGCGTCTCGGTGGCGCTTGACGCCTCCTACCAGGACCGGGCGGAACGGCTGCGGGTGAGAGCACTTGCCGAACAGTTCGCCGTGCCCCTTTACTTCGTGCTCTGCCTCTGCCCGGAGGCGGAGATGAAACGGAGGATGGAGGTCCGGGCCCTTGACCCCACGGCGGTATCAGACGGCCGCTGGGAGATATATCTCAAACAGAAGGAACGCTACCGGTCACCGGATGAATTGCCGCCCGGCAGCCTGATCACCATCAATACAGACGATTCGGTGGCAAATCTGCTCACCACCCTGGAACGACTGCTCGCCGAGACCGGCGCAACCTACTAATCGGACAGAGGACAAAACCATGCATACCCCTATTTATGTTTTGAAATTTCCCAAGGAAATTACCGATCAACCGATTATCTGCCATCTGGTCCGCAAATTCGACCTCGATTTCAATATCCTCAAGGCGGACATCCTCCTTCAGCAGGAGGGTTTTCTGGTTCTCCAGCTGATGGGCCACAAGGAGAACGTCACCAAAGGCCTCGCCTACCTCCGGGATCAGGGCGTGGTGGTGGAAAACCTCGCCACCAGCATGCGCCGCGATGACAACAAATGCTATGAATGCGGCGCCTGTACCGGCGTTTGCCCCACCGGGGCCCTGTCGGTGCACCAGCCGGAGATGGCGATCCCCTTTGATCCGAAAAAATGCACCGCCTGCGGGCTCTGCGTCCCGGTCTGTCCGGTTCGGGCCATGCAGGTGTCCCTGGACCCGATAACCCTTGCCGCGTAAGCCCATTACCCATATATAGCCACAAAAAAAAGAGGATGATCGCCTTGCCAGCGCCGATCATCCTCTTTTTTAATAGCGACCGGCAACAGCTACTCGTCGTCGTTCTCGATAAGTAATTGACTGGTGATTCCGCACCGGTTCAGATTTTCCAGGAAACAGTCGTAAGTATCCCCGCATTTCGCCAGCAGCTTTTCGAGATAAACCAGGTTGCCAGCAATGGCCTCCGCATAGAGATTGCGATCTATCCCCCAGCGGACACGAAAATGGGACCGCAAGACCCGCATCACGTTATCAAGGTCAACCACCAGCCTCGGTTCCGCAAGCACGCGATAAAAATCCATGGTTTTACCGATCAATTCAAGCTCCGAGCCGTACTCGCCGATCCCGGCCTCGACAAACTCCCGGTAGAGAAGCGGCAACTTTTCAAGATACGCCCGGTCCGCCATCTGGGCCAGCAGGTCAGCCGACCCCAAAACCTTGCCCAGCAAGGAAATGGCAGCATTTCGACAGGGTATTTCCGCAAGCGGCTGCTTGAGACCGGTTGCCATGATAATGGCGCCGCAATCCGCAATCGCCGCTTCGCCAAAACCATGCGTCCGCATGTAAGCGGACACCAGGGCGATACTGCGCTCTTCATGGCCCACCATGTGCCTGGCGCCGGACCCAGCCCGCTCGCCGACCTTCTGGATCAGGCCGGTGTCATGAAACATGGCCGCCAGCAGCGCCACCAACACCTCTTGCCCGGAAAAACGCGCCCCCTGGTCTAGGTGCAGCCCATGCAACAGCCGCGCGGTAGCCAGCACCACCGCGTTGGTATGCTCCAGATCATGGTAGGAGGTGTTGCTGGCCTGAAACCCCGGATATTCCCCGTCAAAGAGCCGTCGCAGATCCGCCATTGCCGCGGCAAACCTCGCGCGATCAAAATCATCGGCGAGCATGGCGGCGATCTGACCGATCTCCGTGGTAATCGCGTCCGGATCGTTGCAGCAGGCAAGATCATGCAGCTTTATCGCTTCCTTTTCCATGGGTATTTTTGGGTATGGCCTATTGATGTTTTGCCTTCACGACCCGCCTGCCATGATGCGGGAACAGCGTCATATCCGTATGCGGCAGAAAGAGCGACGCCACGTATTGATCCTTGAAACTCGCCACCTCCGAGAGCTCGAAACTGGTCATCCGATGCACCACCTCCACCACATCCCGGCGGATATGATTGCTCATCTCGCTCATCCTCGCCCCCATCAGCGACCCGTTGCCCACATAGATGACCTTTTCCGGCGCCACCTCCGGCAGAAGACCCACCGCCATCGCTGCATCGAGGTCGATATAGCTGCCGAAGCCGCCGGCGAGAATAATCTGCTCGATATCGCCGAGTTGCAGGCCAACCTCTTCGATCAGGGTCTTGATCCCGGCGAAGATCGCCCCCTTGGCGCGAATGAAGTTCTCTATATCGACCTCGTTGAGAACAATATCCTCCTTGCCGCCGGTATCCCGCCCCCAGGCAAGCACATATTCGTAACCGCTGCGTCCCGCCCTGATCCGGTCGGTGGCCATGTTTTGCTTGAACTTGCCGCGGTGATCGATCACCCCGTTTTCAAAGAGGGCGGCGATGGCGATCAGCAGGCCCGATCCGCAGATGCCGATGGCCGGTTGGTTGCCGATGGTGAGCAGCATCGGCTCCANNTGATGCCGCCGCCCTCAAAGGCGGGCCCGGCCGAACAGGCGGCGCACACCAGCCATTCCCTGCTGCCGATGACAATCTCGGCATTGGTGCCGATATCGATGTACAAGGTAAGCTTTTCGGTTCGATACATGCCGGAGCCCATCACGCCGGCAACGATGTCTCCCCCCACATAGCTAGAAATGGAAGGATACACCATCGCCACCGTATGGCGCGGCAGGTTGAGGTTGAGGTCGGTGGCGCGGATGGGCGGCAAAAAGGTCGTCACCGGCACATAGGGCGCGCGACGAATATTATCGGTTTCAAGGCCAAGGAAGAGATGGGTCATGGCCGTATTGCCGGCCACGGTGATCGAGGTGATCTCGTCGGCGTCAATGGCCGCCTTTTTCAGCAGAACAGCCATGATATCGTTGATGGTCCCTGAAACCGCCCGCTGGAGGGCGTCAAGCCCGCGTTCCTGCTCGGCGTGCATCATCCGCGAGATCACATCCTCGCCGTAGCTGAGCTGGCCGTTATACTCCCCCCCCTCGGCCAGCACCGCGCCGCTGTTAAGGTCAACCAGTTGCCCATACACGGTGGTGGTGCCGATATCGAACGCCATCCCGTATTTACGGTGCAGCCAGTTGCCGGGCTGGATGTTGATCACGTATTTACGCGCCGCCTCGTTCACCGGCAGCGCAACGGTAATTGTGACCCGGAAATCATCCTCCCGCAGCGCCGCTCTGAGTTTGCGCAAAACCGGCAGCGAGATGGTCACCCCCCGCACGTCATACTGGTTGTGCAGACCGAGGATAACCCTCGCGGCGTCAGCCATGTTGTCGGCCCCGGCCGCGCGTGGCAGCTCCAGGAAGAACTTTTCCACCGGCGGCAGAAACACCCCCTCCCGCTTGAGTTCATCGATGAGAAAACAATGCTGCCCGGCCCGATGATGTGCCGGAACCTCGACCCCCAAGGACCCTTTTTGCAGATCGCCGGTCAACGGCAATTCAACGGTCACCGATTCGCGGACCACGGCGGTGCAGGCCTGCCTCTTGCCGGCCGTCCATTCCGCCTCGGTGAGCCGCCTTCCCTGGCCGCCTTCCACCGCTCCGTCAAGCAGCGTGACCTTGCATTTGCCGCACACGCCGGCCCCGCCGCACGAGGCATTGATATGCACCCCGCCGCGCCGCGCCGCCTTGAGCAGGGTTTCACCCGCCTCCGCTTCAACGATGCGGCTTCCTGGCTTAAAAACGATTCGCGGCATGACGACTCCCGTAGAGCGATCTGGTTTAATCGAAGAGGTTATTTTCAAGCATGGTATAGAGATACGGCACGATTTGCAATGATCATCGGCATCCCCCCTATCCATTCCTTGACATTCCGACCCGATCATCATTAGGGTGAAGCGTTACACCGCCAGACAAACCCGTTCCGACCGCCTAGATCAAAAGAGGTTTTCCCATGTTGCCGCAAGTTAACGCCAAGCGTCTCGCCGAGACCTTTACCACCCTATGTGAAATCTACAGCCCATCCCGCAAGGAAGGTGAGGTAGCCGCGCATCTTACCGCCCTTTTCCGCGACGAACTCCACCCAACCGCCATCTACGAGGACGATTCCGCCGCCCGCACGGGCTCCGATTGCGGCAACCTCATTTTCAGTTTTGCCGGCGACCCGCAACGCACCCCCCTTTTCTTCAACTGCCACATGGACACCGTGACCCCTTGCGACAACGTCAAGGTCCGTTTTGACGGCGCATCCTTCACCAGTGCCGGCGATACCATTCTGGGCGCCGACGACAAGGCCGGCATCGCCATGCTGATCGAGATGATGCGGGTTTTACGCGAAACCAGCACCCCGCACGCGCCTCTGGAACTGATTTTTACCACCTGCGAGGAAATCGGCCTCCTGGGAGCCAAAAATCTCGACTACGGCAAGATCAAGGCAGCCATGGGGCTCGCCCTTGACAGCGCCGGCGTCGATGTCGTGGTGGTGGGGGCGCCTGCCGCCAACCGGTTTACGCTCACCATTCGCGGCGTTGCCGCGCACGCCGGCTTGCATCCGGAACAGGGCGTGAGCGCAATCCAGCTCGCGTCACAGGCGATCGCCGGCCTCGACCTCGGCCGGCTCGACGACGAGAGTACCGCCAATATCGGCCTGATTAGCGGCGGCACCGCCACCAACATTATTCCCGAGCAGGTTTTGCTCCATGGCGAAGTCCGCAGCCATTGCGATGACAAGTTGCAGCAGTACACCGACCGCATCGAATGGCGCTTCAGGGAAACAATCGATTCCTGGCGCGACAACAACCCCGGCGCGCCCGCCCTGCCGCCCATGGACTGGAAGGTCTGCAAGGAATATCCCTCCGTCAAGTTTGACCAGAACGAACCGCTGCTTGCTCTTCTGAACAGGGCGGCAACCGCCCTCGATCGCCCGATCACCCACCGCATTTCCGGTGGCGGCAGCGATGCCAACATCTTCAACGGCCATGGACTCAAGACAGCGATTCTCGGCATCGGCATGGCCAAGGTACATACCACCGATGAATCCATCGCCATCAACGACATGATCCGCACCACCGAGCTGATTATCTCTATCGCAACATCCTGATATCACACAATAAATACAGATTGTTTCACGTGAAACAATCTTACCGGGGCGCCGCCAAGGGCGATTTTTTTTGTTTGCGTTCTTTGGTGAAACATGGTTCCCTGTGCTCAATGTCACCCGCCCCGGAGGCCGCCGCCATACAGGCCGAGAATTTCCAGGGAGGGGCGACGACAAAGAACGGCAAACCCTTGCAGGGCAACGAACTGACGTCTCACGGAGACAGGAGGAAGTAAAGATATGGTGGCACCGGCAGCGACAAAAGCCAAGGTCATCGCGTTGGCTAACCAGAAAGGCGGGGTGGGCAAAACAACCACGGCCATAAACCTTGCCGCATCGGTGGCAAGCTTGGGCAAGAAGGTACTCCTGGTCGACTCGGATCCGCAGGGAAACGCATCGAGCGGACTCGGCGTCAACGTCAAGAAGGCGCGCCACCACCTCTACCACTGTCTGCTTGAAGAGGTGCCGGTTGCCGAGGCGATATGCCCCTCGGCAACGATAGAAAAACTTGACATCATCCCGACCTTCATCGACTTGATCGGGGTCGAGGTCGAGCTTGTCTCGGCAACCAAGCGCGAGCGCTATATGGAAAAGATGCTCAAGCCGCTTCGCAACGATTATGACTATATATTTATCGATTGCCCGCCGTCGCTGGGCCTGCTGACCATAAACGCCCTCACCGCCGCCGATGCGGTCATCATCCCCATGCAGTGCGAATACTTTGCGCTGGAAGGATTAAGCCAGCTGGTTCGTACCATCCGGCTGGTAAAAAATTCCTACAACCCGAATCTGATGATCGAGGGGTTGCTGCTTACGATGTATGACCGCCGCAACAACCTGACCCACCAGGTGGCGCTGGAGATAAAAAAACACTTCAAGAGCCAGGTCTACAGCACGGTGATTCCGCGCAATGTCCGGCTGAGCGAATGTCCCAGTCACGGCAAACCCGCAATTGTGTATGACCAGAGATCCGCGGGCGCACTGAGCTACCTGCAGTTCGCCCGCGAATTCCTTAAAAAGCAATCAGGGAAGGTGAAAAATGACTAAACGCGCATCGGGACTTGGCAAGGGCCTTGGCTCACTGTTGCCCGGATCAGACGAGAACAACGCCGGCAGTTACCTCCTTTGCCCCATCGACACGATAAGCCCCAACACCTACCAGCCACGGCAAAAGATGAATGATGCCGCTCTCCAGGAACTGGCATCGTCAATAACCGAAAAGGGAATACTGCAGCCACTCGTCGTAACCCGGCGGGGTGAAAACGACTATGAACTCATCGCCGGCGAGCGAAGATTGCGGGCCGCAAAACTGGCCGGACTCTGCGAGGTGCCGGTGATCCTCCGCGAGGCCGGGGCACAGGAGCGTTTGGAACTGGCGCTGATTGAAAACATCCAGAGGCAAAACCTCAACCCCCTTGAAGAGGCGGAAGCCTACCAACGGCTCCTTGATGAATTTGACCTGACCCAGGAAGAGGTGGCGGTTCAGGTCGGCAAGGAACGCTCAACCGTCGCCAACACCCTCCGGCTGCTCAATCTGCCCGAATACGCACGGGACGATCTTGCCGGCGGCGTGATCAGCATGGGGCATGCAAGGGTGCTGCTGGGCATCGAGGACGACGTCGTCAGGCGAAAACTGCGTGATGAAATCGTCAACAAGAAGCTTTCGGTGCGGCAAGCCGAAGAGTGGGCCAAAAAGGTGAAGGACAAGGCTAAAAACGCGGCTGGGCGGCGCGCCAAAAAGGGCAAGGGCGACCTGGCCGAGTCGTACTGCAAAACTGTCAGCAGCGATTTGGTCAGCTATCTCGGCACCAAGAGCAAAATTGTGCAAAACGGCCAACGCGGCAAACTTGAGATTGAATATAACTCGCCGGACGATCTTCAGCGATTGATCGGCCTTATCATTCGTAAATAAACAACTTACTGACCCGGTTATTGACATAGCATGGAACACTCACTGACAAGACCATCGGAGGTGGTGCGGACCGAATCGCTCGGCCGCGACATCCACCGGCTAACGCTGATGGCCCCACAGATCGCCGAGGAGGCGCGTCCCGGCCAGTTTGTCATGGTACAAACCGCATCCGGCAACGACCCGCTGCTGCGCAGACCATTTTCCATCCACCAGGTGGCCGGCAACGGGATCGTGCAAATCCTCCTCAAGGT
>DHYT01000229.1 GCA_002415465.1 Desulfobulbaceae bacterium UBA5123 | reverse complement strand
ATCGGTGGCCCCGTAGACCAGCCGTTTGATGCGGGCATGGACCATGGCGCCGGCGCACATCACACAGGGCTCCAAGGTGACATAGAGGGTGCACCCTGTCAAGCGATAGTTCCCGAGCCTGCCGCCGGCCGCGCGCATGGCCTGCATCTCGGCATGCGCCGAGGGATCGGCAAGCTCGATGGTCCGGTTGCCGTCGGCCGCCAGCAACTCGCCTTCCGGCCCCACCACCACCGCCCCCACCGGCACCTCGCCGCGCGCCGCCGCCTGCCGGGCCTCGGCCAGGGCCATCTCCATAAACCGCCTGTCCAGATCGCTCATCCGCCCACCGCCCGCGGCCTGTCGGCGACACGACCCCGTAGGCCCCGGCCGCTCATGCCGCGTCGGCTTCCCGCTTCTGCTTGTTGGCGTGGTTGGCCGCCTCCCAGCCCGCCACGCACCCCTCACCCACCGCCTTGGCCATCTGATGCGGGGGGCCGGCGATATCCCCGGCCGCGTAGATGCCGGGGATGTTGGTTTCCTGCCGCTTGTTGGTTTCTATATAGGTAAAGGTTTCCATGTCGAGCTGCACGCCGATGTTGACGGCCAACTCCATGGCCCCCTTGGCGCCAAGCTCGATGAACACCCCTTCCACCTCCAAAACGGTATCGTCATCAAGGGCAAGCCCGGTCACCGCGTTTGCTCCAGCGATCTTCTTGATCCAGGCCCCTTCCTTGAGCACCACCTTGCTTTCGGCAAGACGGGCGCGCAACTCTTCACTCACCGCCAGTTCCTTGGCGACCAGATAGACATCCGAGGCGTAACCGGTGAGGGTGAGCGCCCCGTCAACGGCGGCTGACTCGTTGCCCACCACCGCCACCTTGGCGTTACGGAAGAAGTTGGCGTCGCAGTCCACGCAATAGCTCACCCCGCGGCCGGACAGCTCCTTCTCGCCCGGCACCTTCAACTTCTTGCGCGAGGTGCCGGTGGCCAGGATCAGGGTGCGGGCCACCACCTCGCGACCGCTCTCAACCTTCACCGCGAACAACCCGTCGCGCTGCTCGATGTGCAGAACATCCTCCTCCCACAATTCGGCCCCGAAACGGGTGGCCTGCGCGACCCCGACCTTGAGCATCTCGATGCCGTCGCTCACCCCGTCCACGCAGAGATAGTTCTCCACATGGGCCCGGGCGATGCTGCTCTTCTCGGGCTTGCCCAGCACCAGCACCGAGGCCTTTTTGCGCACCGCGTGCACCGCAGCCTGCAGCCCCGCGCACCCCGCGCCGACAATCACCACATCAATGATATCTTCAGCCATCTTCAACACTCCTGCATATCCGTTAACGACCACACCCGGCCGGACAATTCGTTGCATGATGGCCGCAAAAATACACCGAGCGGATATTTTTGGCAACCGGGCTCTTGGGGCCGTTACCCCTCGGAACTCCTTTGCCCACAAAAAACAGCGCCATGGGCGAGCAGTAAGCAAACAGGACCATCGGCCAGGTTGTCACTGCAACGGCGCCTCATCTTCAAAAATCGGCCCGACCCCGGCATCGATGAGCACCGGATGACATTCGGGGGCAAACCATTTTTTGAACAACTTCATGTCCCGATTCTGCGGCCAGAGCGATTCGTCTTCACACCAGTCCTCCAATTCGCTGGCAAACAGATTCGCGCAGTTGAGGGCGATCCATTCATCCAGGCCTTCGGCGTCGAGGTCGTTGAGCAGATAGACGGTGCGCTCCCGATTGACCTCCGCTGCGGTGACCTCAGGGGATTCTTTGTCCGGTTTCGTCTCGTTAATCCACTGAACAAAGGGCTTCTTCAATTTCAAAATCAGGGCGGCGCGATTGACCATGGCGGAGATCCTTTTCGGTTGGGGTTGGGCAACGGTTGAGAGACCGACGTAGGCAAAATGGCTGCGGTCGAAAGAAAAACATACACCGTGAATCTCTCCCCCACAACAGAAACGCCCCTGCCCGCCTCCCATCTCCCGCATTCCCCGCTGGCGCGGCGCCATAATCTTGGGTAAGATGGCCGTTCAGCAACGGAAAATTCCCAGACGGAACGATCATGCCCTATCTCGCCGACCTTCACATCCACTCACCCTTTTCCAGGGCCACCAGCAAGAGCAGCAACCTGGCCGGCCTGGCCGCCTGGGCGCGGGTCAAGGGCATTCATCTGGTCGGCACCGGCGACTTCACCCATCCCGGCTGGCTGGCGCAGCTGAAAGAGCAGCTGGTCGAGGCCGAGCCGGGTTTTTTTAAACTCCGCGACGAGAACGTCCCGCCCGCCATCCATGGCATCACCCCGGCGCCGATCCCCACCCGCTTCACCCTCACCGCCGAGGTGAGCTCCATCTACAAGCGGCACGGCAAGGTGCGCAAGGTCCACAACATCCTCTACGCCCCGGATTTTGCCTCGGTGGAACGGATCAACACCGTGCTTGCCGGCATCGGCAACATCGAGGCCGACGGCCGCCCCATCCTCGGCCTCGACTCCCGCGACCTGCTGGAGATCCTCCTCGAACAGGCGCCGGACGGGTTCCTGGTCCCGGCCCATATCTGGACGCCGTGGTTCTCGCTGTTCGGCTCCAAGTCGGGCTTTGACGGTATCGAGGAATGCTTCGGCGATCTCTCCGACCATATCTTCGCCCTGGAAACCGGCCTCTCCTCGGACCCGGCGATGAACCGGCTGATCTCGGCCCTGGACCGCTTCACCCTGATCTCGAACTCCGACTGCCACTCGCCCGCCAAGCTGGGCCGCGAGGTGAATATCTTTGACGCCGAGTTCAACTTCTTCGCCATGCGCGACGCACTCCGCAAACCGGGCGCGGGCTTTGCCGGCACCGTCGAGTTCTTTCCCGAGGAGGGCAAGTACCACTGCGACGGCCACCGCAAATGCGCGGTCTGCCTCGAGCCAGCGGAGAGCCGGCGGCTGGCCGACATCTGCCCGGTCTGTTCGCGGCCGCTCACCGTCGGCGTTCTCCACCGGGTAATGGAGATGGCCGACCGCACGGAGCCGCTGTACCCGGAAAACGCCCCCACCGTCGAAAGCCTGATCCCGCTTGCCGAGGTGCTGGGCGAAATCATCGGCACCGGCCCGGCCAGCAAGGGGGTGATGAGCCAGTATGGGCGGTTGATCAACCTCTTCGGTTCCGAATTCGCCCTGCTGCGCACTACCCCCGTCGACGAGATAGGGCAAAAATACTCGCCGGTGCTGGCCGAGGCGATCAACCGGATGCGGAGCGGCAAGGTGATCCGCCAGCCCGGCTACGACGGCGAGTTCGGGGTGATCAAGGTCTTTGCCGAGGGGGAGTTGGCCGAGCTGGCCGGCCAGACCGGCCTGTTCGGCATCCCCCGCAAGCAACGGCCAAACCGGCAGAAAACGCAGCCGCTGCCGGCACCGGCGCCTTCTGCACCAAAGACATCCCCCCCCCGCGCCGCTAACCCCGAACAGCAGGCGGCCATCGCCAGCGATGCCCAAAAAATCCTGGTGGCGGCAGGTCCCGGCACCGGCAAGACCTTCACCCTGGTGCGACGGATCGCACGCCTCTTGACCGACCCACCCCTTGCCCCGGAAACCTTTGCCGCCATCACCTTCACCAACCGCGCCGCCGCCGAGGTCCGGGAGCGGTTGACCAACGAAACCGGCCCGCGCGCGGAACAGGTTTTTGTCGGCACCCTGCACCGCTTCTGCCTGGATTGGCTCCGGCGCGACCAGCCCGATCTCACCGTGATCGGCGAAGAGGAGCGTGAACTGCTCGTCAAGCGGCTCTTCCCGGCCGCGGACAGCCACGCGCGCAACGCTATCATCCGTGCCGTCGCCGACTACCTTGCCACCCCGGCCGCCGACCGGCAGGAGCCGCCGGCCGCGGAAACAGCGCGATACCTCGCCGAGCTTGCCGCGATCGCGGCCATCGATCTCGACGACGTGATCCCGACGATGCTTGCCAAGCTGGCAACGGATACAACCTTCCGAGAGCGGCTAGCCGTTGCGGTGCGATTCCTTTTCGTCGATGAATTTCAGGACCTGAACCACGATCAATACCGCCTGATGCTGCAGCTGTCCGAACACACGCAGATCTTCGCCATCGGCGACCCCGACCAGGCGATTTACGGCTTTCGCGGCGCCGACCTCAACTGTTTTTTCGACTTTGCCAAGCAAGGCGACGTAACCGTCCTGAGCCTTGAACGGAACTATCGCTCGACGCCGGCGATCCTGAACGCGGCGACTGGGGTGATCGGCCACAACCACCGGCGCGGCGAGGTCATCCTCCGGCCGCAGCGGCAGCCTGCCGGCGCCGTCGCCTACTATCCGGCGCCCACCCCCCAGGGCGAGGCCGAATACATCGTCCAGCGGATCGAGGAGCTGCTGGGCGGGGTCAGCAACTTCTCCATCAACTCCGGGCGCGGCGGCACAGGCGGCAGCGAGCTCTCCTTTGCCGACATCGCCGTCCTCTACCGCCTCTCCCAACAGGCCGCCCCCCTTGCCGAGGCGCTGAACCGGCGCGGCATCCCCTTGCAGTTGATCGGCGCCACCCCCTTTTACCTGCGGAGGGAACTGCGGCCGTTAAGCCTCCTGGTTCGCGCCGCCGCCAACGGCGTCGTCAGCGAGCATCTCGCCCTGCTGCGAACCGCCGGCAGCATAGGCGCCGCCACCATCGACCGCCTGGAGCGGGAGATCCCCCTCCATCACGATTTTTTCGCGGCCCTGCCCGCACTCGCCCTGCCGGCGAAAATCGCTACGGCCGTGCAAGCCGTCGCCGGCACCATCGGCCGCTTCCGCGCCGGCTGCGACAGAGACGGCATCACCGCAGCCCTTGCCGCCGCCATCCCGGAACTTGCCGTTAACCCGGCCGCCCCGGAGTGTGACCGTTTCATGACCCTGGCCGGAACCTTTGGCCGCAACCTCGCAGCCTTTGCCGACCATCTGCGCCAAACCGGCAAGGCCTCGGTCTACGACCCCAGGGCCGAGGCGGTATCGCTGATGACCCTGCACGCGGCCAAGGGGCTGGAGTTCCCGGCGGTGTTTCTGGTCGGCCTTGAAGAAGGCATCCTCCCCTGCGCCCTGCCCGGCAAACCTTGCGACATCGAGGAAGAAAGAAGGCTCTTGTATGTCGGGATCACTCGCGCCGGCGAGCACCTCTCCCTCACCTCGGCAAGCCGCCGCACCCTCTTCGGCAAGACCACGGAGCAGAAAATCTCCCGCTTTGTCGGAGAAATCCCCCAGCAACTGCTGCGACACGAGACGGCCCGGAAAACAAAACCGCGCCCAAGCGGGCGGCAGATGACCCTTTTCTAACGGAAAACGCCATGAACGACCGCCCCACCCAACGCGCCATCAAGATCGGCAACGCCACCATCGGCCTGATCGGTTTCGACACGGCCATCAATCGGATCTGCCGCGACACGGAACTGGACGAAGATACGGCGTTGGAACGCCTCTTTGCCTCGGTGAGCGAGGAAAACTATATCCCGCCAGGATCAACGGGGTTGTACCGCGAGGCGCTGCGGCGGGAGATCCGCAAGCAGCGTGGGGAGAAGGTGGAAAGCGGGCCGGGGCTTGCCATCCGCATCCTGGGGCCGGGCTGCGTCAGCTGCAACAAGCTGAACACCCTGGTCATCGAGGCGTTGCAACGGTTGGGGATCGCGGCCGACGTCGAACAGGTCCACGAACTGGATGAGATCTGGCGCTACGGGGTGACCCAGACCCCGGCCCTGATCATCAACGAGCAGGTAATGAGCAGCGGCAGGATGCCCAGCCCCTTTCAGGTGGAGGAATGGCTCAAGGAGGGCCTGACAGGATAGTCGGGCCGGATACTCAAAAGGTTTCGATCCCCTTTTCGCCCTGCTTAAAGGTCACCGCTTCAAACTCACGATTGAGCTTCAGGCTCTGCCGCTTGACCCGAATGGTCACCTTCGGATAGGCGGTGCCCCGCACCGTGATCATGGCCTTAGGTTCCGGTTCGGCGGAGGCGCCGGCGATCAAGCTTTGCCGCATCTCGAGCAACGCCTTATACGAGGTGGCCAACTGCCCCAGCAACCCCGCCTGTTGCTCCAGAAATCGCCGGCGGTTGCCGACAGCCTGGGTGATCGTGGCCCGAATCAGTTCAGGATCGAGTCGCGACAGTTTGAAGACATCGAGAATACGGTTGAGGTGCTGACTGGCCTTGGTTATCGCCTCATCGACCCGTTCTCGCTTTTCCGATGCTTCCGGGTCATAACCCGCCACCACCTCAGTAGCAATCCATGACGGCGAACCGACACTCCAAGCCTGCACCAGCTGCAACGCCACGGTCCGCCCGCCCCAGATACTGCCGCCGCGCGCCCCTTCGCCCTTGCGAACCTCAACGTTCTCAGCGGCAAAGATATCCGCATTATAGAGATAGTTGCCGACAACGATATCTCTGCCGGCCTTGAGGGTGACATGATGCGCAAACTGGACGCGCACTGTCCCCTTGGCGAGAATCTTGGTCCGCCGCCCCACCACCCCGCGCCCCACCGTCACATCGCCATTGGCGGAGACAATCTCCGCGCCCTCGGAAACTGTTCCCGTAACCGTAACGCTGCCACCGGCGCGAACCGAAAAACCCTCGGCAACCGTCCCCTTGATGAACACATCGCCGGCAAAATTAATGTTCCCGGTTTCGTAGTTAACCCCCTTTTCCAAGGTGAGGATATTCACCACCGACAGCGCCTGCCCCTCGTGACGTACGACTCCGGCCTGTTGCGCATAGTAAAGTTCAACACCCGCCCCCTTGACACACCGCACCGTCTTATCCGTGTTCAGGACAACCGCGGTGCCGCCTGACGGCGCAATTTCATTGCCGGTCACATCCATGCCGGCGGTTCCGGCAACCGGCGGCACCCGACGGGCGACAAGCTGGCCGGCCTCAACGTTGGGG
>DHYT01000057.1 GCA_002415465.1 Desulfobulbaceae bacterium UBA5123 | reverse complement strand
TTCCGGCCCATGCTGCTCACCGCGCTCGCGGTGGTGGTAGGCGCCTCGGTGATCCTGGCCGACCCCATCTTCCAGGGGCTTGCCATCTCGCTGATGTTCGGAGAGATCGCCTCGCTGCTGATCAGCCGCATGGCGGTGCCCGTGCTCTACTACATGATCAAGAAACGCGCCGCTGAAAAAACCGCGTTGACCTGATCAAGGGCGCAGCAGTCCGGCAAACCGCGCACCACAAACATCGCCTTGCGGAAATTTTTTGCCCCCGCAGCAACCACCGAAGGTTACCCCCAGCACCAAACGAAAAAAGGGAATCAGCCGCAACAGGCTGATTCCCTTGAATGTATTTCGTGGTGACCCCAAGGGGACTCGAACCCCTGTTACCGGCGTGAGAGGCCAGTGTCCTAGGCCACTAGACGATGGGGCCACGAAATTGTAGGGCTTATTTATATGATGCGGGGCCGGTTGTCAAGCCTATATTTCCCTTCACAGCATGAAGTTTTTGCCAGCCTCCTCAGCCTTGCGCATCTCCTCCGCCGCCCTCCCCATTGCGCCACGGCCCTCAACCCCCCGCACCACGAACTCCCCGCCATAGGCGATGCCGATGGCGTCGCAGGCATACCGCATGGTGAGGATCGCCCCCTCGAAAACCCTTTTGCCATGGGTGGCGGCCACCGAAACCAAAAACCCCTTGCGCAGCGGCTCTTCCTGCCAGCGCCCCTCTGTCTTCAGCAACCTCTTGCGATTCCAGAGGGCCTGGGTCCGATCGATAAACGCCTTGGCCTGGGCCGGCACCCCGTAAAAATAGATGGGCGCGGCCAGGATGACCCGGTCGGCGGCCAGAAGCCGTTCGTAGAGCGGCGTCATCTCATCCTCAAGGATACAGCTGCCGGTCTTGTCGCAGCCGCCGCAGTTGATGCACGGCTGGATATTGAGATCGCAGAGGCGAACCAGTTCCACCTCGCCACCCGCCTCCCTCGCCCCCTTGCTCACCGCCGCCAGTAAAACTTCGGTGTTCCCCCCCATTCGCGGGCTGCCCAACAACGCCAAGGTCTTCATCACCATCCCCCGCACCAGACAAAATCAACGACAGCGCCCATAGAAGCAACTTTCATCGCGCAGCAACGCCGCCATCGCCTTGGTCAAGAACCGACCGGCGCACCGCCATCGCCAGTTCCCCTCGCAGGTGCTGGGCTTGTTCATCCGGCAGTCCCCACCGAAACCCAGCACGTCCTGCATGGGCAGGATAACGGTTTTCGCCACCGAGCCCAAGGCCAGCCGCAAAAAATCCCAATGCACGGCCCCCCCGCCGCTGTTTGCGTAGCGAAGGAACCGCGCCTTGGATTCCGCAGCGACCTCCGGGCTCAGAAACCAGCCCAGGGAGGTATCGTTGTCATGGGTGCCGGTATAGACCACGCAGTTGGCATCCGGATAGTTGTGCGGCAGGTAAAGGTTGTCGGCATCCGAATCAAAGGCGAACTGCAAAACCTTCATCCCTGGGAAATTGAGCCCGGCGCGGAGTTTTTCCACCTCGGACGTGATCACGCCAAGATCCTCGGCAATGATGGGCAATTCGCCGATCTCCGAAGCCATGTCGTCAAAGAAATGCTTGCCCGGCCCCTTGACCCAGCGACCGTTGATGGCCGTTTCCTCGTCGGCCGGGATCTCCCAATACGCCTCAAAGCCACGGAAGTGATCGATACGGACGATATCAACCGTTTTGAAGATATGCCGAAAGCGTTCCCGCCACCATTGATAGAGAGCGCTGTTTGCCTTGTCCTTGCCGATCTGCCAGCGATAGAGCGGATTGCCCCAGCGTTGGCCGGTATCGCTGAAGTAATCGGGCGGCACGCCGGCCACGTGGGTAGGCTGATACGAACGGCCATCGAGCCTGAAACAATCCTGATGCGCCCAGACATCGGCACTGTCAAAGCTGACATAGATGGGGATGTCGCCTATCAAGGATATCCCCTTCTGGCCGGCATACTCTCGCAACGCCCGCCACTGCCGGTAAAAACAGAACTGCACGAATTGCTGGTAATCGATCTCGTCGGCCATCCGCCGCCGACTTTCGGCCAGGGCCGCCGCCTCGCGGCCGGCCAGTGGCCCAGGCCAGCGGCACCAGGCCTCCTGCCCTCGCTCTTGCCGAATCGCCATGAACAAGGCGTAATCCTCAAGCCAGACCGCCTCCTCCCGACAGAAATCATCCAACCCGGCACGGTCGCCATGCTTCTTGAAATTGGCATACGCCCGCCGCAGCAAGGCGGTCTTGTAGGGGATCACCTTGTCAAACTCGACAAGGTATTCAGACATATCCGGGCAACCGGCCAAGTCGGCGGCGGCCAGCAGGCCCTCTTCGACAAGCCGCTCGGGATCGATCAGCAGCGGGTTGCCGGCAAAGGCGGAGAGACTCATGTAGGGGGAGCTGTCAAACACCCTGCTGCAGGGACCGATGGGGAGAAACTGCCAGTAGCTTTGACCGCCCGACGCCAAAAAATCGACAAAGGCACGGGCGCCGTCGCCGAGATCGCCAATCCCATGGCGGCTTGGCAGGGAACTGAGATGTAAAAGCACTCCACTGCCACGTAATTTCATCATAAATTTATCCTCAAAAAAAGTTCCGCCGCCGGACGGGCATCTGGAGCCGATTGGGTCGGGTCAGAGAGCAAACACCTTGCTTTGGTCTGCTCGCCTGGCCTACTATGATCAAGGGCGTTGCAATCAGGTCGCATGTAAACAGGTTCGGGTTGCATATGGTACAAGTTTTCGATTTTATAGCTAAATTATACAAAAACCAAAATATATATCCTTTTTCTCTTGCGCCAAATGCTAAGATTTTATATGTTCGTCGATTTGTTTTCCATCAAATAACACACTATCATACTCCTTTTCAGAGCAGGAGAAGTACCCAGTGTCCAACGAAATAAAGTCTCGTATCCTTGAAATCGGCGAAGACTCAGGCTGCATCAGCTTCGCCGCCCTTAACGATCTGATTCCCGAAGACGTCAAGAACCCCAAGACCATCGAAGCCATTTTCGACTTCCTGGCGGAAAACGACATTGAGGTCGTTGCCAAGAACCAGAACGTCGAAAAGGATGACATTGACGACAATCAGAAAAACAAGGACGAGGAGCCGACCCCCAAGGCCGCCAACGGCAAAAAGGCCGCCAACGAGAGCCAGGACGCCGAGGAAACCACCACCACCTACCTGCGCGAGATGGGCCGGTTCGACCTCCTCACCCCGGAGGAAGAGGAAAAATACAGTAAAACCATTCGTGAAGGCTTCGAGGCGATCATCAACGCCATTCGCGTCAACCCCGCCGAACTGCCGGAGCTTACCGAACTGGTCGAGCGGATCGCCCTGTGGGAACGACGCGACCCCACCCTCAAGCCAAAAAAACAGCACCTCAACTACATGCGCCGGCAGGTACAGGCCGCCAGCGAGAAGCACCCCGATCAGGCCAAGCTCATGGAGCTGCACCACAAGATCGGCATCTACACCATCTCCATCGAGGCCGCCAAGGATGCCATGATCAAGGCAAACCTGCGGCTGGTGGTCAGCATTGCCAAGCGCTACATGCACCAGGGACTGACCCTGGCCGATCTTATCCAGGAAGGCAACCTCGGCCTGATGCGGGCGGT
>DHYT01000238.1:938-3878 GCA_002415465.1 Desulfobulbaceae bacterium UBA5123 | reverse complement strand
CGGCGGCGGTTGCCTTTTTCTTTGCAAATTCGGACTCCTTGTTATCGGAGGCGGCCATCTTGCGATGCACATAAGAACCAAAGATCAGGATCAGCACGACCGGCAGGGTCACACTGATAAAATTGATGAACAATGGGGAGGCTTCATTTTCAGAGGTAACCGGAATGCCTTTGGCAACCAACTGCGGCAGCACGTCGCCGACGTTGGGCATAAAAAGGGAAAACTGCCGCCCAAAGGTATCCGTGACGACTATCTCCTTCTCGCCCCGCACGCACAAGGCGGAGACCTCCCCCTGCTCGACCAACCGGTTAAATTCATTCAAATTCAACCCTGGGAGACGATGCTCAAGTTGCCAGAAAAAGAATGAAACGCCACCCAAGCCGGCAACCAAGATCAACATGAACAGGCTACGAAAAAAAACGCGCATTTAACGCACTCCCCTACAAACCCTGCAAAACAGAATGGAAACAACTAGATGCATATGCAAACCGGATCGCGTACTGTAATCCCATACCACCGGCCATACAACAAAAAAGGGGCCACACTGAACAATGAAATTTATTCAGCGTAGTCCCATCAAAAAAACCCGGATGTGTTCTGACACATCCGGGTTTCACATTTTACTCCGCCCCATTTCGCGCAGCCGTTAACGACTGGCAAGCGTTCTTCGTGGAGCAGTTATCCGGCAAGCAACCACCGGTGTCATGACTTACATTACGGAGGAAAACCACCCGGTGATGATCGCAAGCGGCCCGCCGGAAACAACGGCGCTGACCATGCAAGAGACAGCCCAGACCCCGATCAGGCCAGATACGATACCAACCGTCCCTACGGCCTGGCCGGCAATTACGGTACTTGCGGAACCGGCTGAATCCTTAACCTGGGTGCGACTCTTAACCATCATGTTTGCATTGTCCATTGGATTGTCCCCCTATAGTTAATTCGATGTTGTTCCGCAATAACCTGCTGCGGCTTGGCTGTTTCTTTATACTAAGAATCAACCAAAATTACCCAGCACTGTCAAGAAAAAATTCCACAAAGACAGCACGTTACGCTACACATCACCACTGTAAACATTTGAGTTTCCGTAATTAATCTTAATATTAAATTCTTTAATGTCGCGCAATGCTTACAGCTGCCAATGTCAGCATTGCGCGACACCCAAACGCCGTTCGGCACGGTCGCCCCATCCCCATCCGCCTGCCCAAGACACTCAGAACAAGGCATGCCGATCATATCGGGTCAGCCGCCCCGTAAAAACCATTCATCTCCTCGCTATCCCCCCCGCCCTGTTCGGCCTTGATATAACACGGCGGAAGAATCATCATCCCCTCGCCGCCAAACTTGACCGCCTCCGCAAGAACCAGCTTGGCAGGGCTGCCGGGATACCCGTGCACAACCCGCAAACGCTTTGGCTCCAACCGGTGTTCCCGCAACACGCTCAACAGGGTAGCGGTCCGATCGGCAGGGTAGACAAAAGCGGCCCGGCCACGCTCCCGCAGGGCCCAGAAGGCGGCCCGAACGGCATCAACAAGGCCGCCTTGCAACTCCTGCCGGGCGATCGCCCGCTCGCTTACGGCAACACGACGCCCCGCGCCAACCGCACGATAGGGCGGGTTGGCAACGACGACGTCAAAACCGTTCCGCTCGATGGAATCACAAGCCAGACGATAATCGGCCGCACGTACGTCTATACGCCCGGCAAGGCCGTTTTGGATGACATTCTCACGGAAAAGATCGACCAACTGCGGCTGAATCTCCACGGCGGCAAGAGTCACCGTCGGATTCCGGTAGGCAACCGCGAGAGAAACAATCCCGCAACCGCCACCCAGGTCGAGGATTCGGTCCTGTTCGCAGATCGTCACAAAATGGGCCAGCAGGACGGCGTCAACCGAAAACCGATACCCGTTGCGGTGTTGCCGACAGACGAGGCGGCCGCCAAAGAGGTACTCCTCGCTGATGCCGGCGTCACCGCCCGACCCGGAATCGGCAAGCCCCATCCCGCGCAAGGGGCTTCACCCCACACGCTCGTCGGCGATCATCTTGTTCATCAACAGGCCGGTAAGGATTTTAGGATAGAAAAACGTGGATTTATGCGGCATCACAAGATCACTGTCCGCCACCGCCTTGACCTGTGAAACCAGGGTCGGGTTCATCAAAAAATAAGCCGGGGTCATCGCGGGGCGCTCGGTGACCATCTTGACCGCCACGTCAAGACCTTCATCGGGGTCACTGAAATAATCGATCAGCCCCTCCTCTTCGCAGCGATGATGATCAAGGCCCAGAATCCGCTCGAGCAGCAAATCGGAGAGGACGACGACATCCAGATCGCGCAAGGCGTCGGGGTGTGCCACGACAAACTCTTGCGGCAACTCCGATTTTTTCAGGGTCAGCATGAAACAGCGGTCCTCGCCGGGATGATAAAACCCGAACAGGGTCCCCTTGCCGCCCTCCTCGTTCATGCGGGCAAGCACCTCGCCAATCAGAACCTCTCGGCTGCCGCCGGAGATCTCATCGAGCTGGAAATTGGCCCGCAGCATCTCCGCCAGCTGGTCGGCGGACAGTACCGCAGGCACCAGGGCCAGCCGGTGGGTGGGCAACACCGACAGGCCAGGATCCTCCATGCCGCAGAGATACATCATCACATGATTGTAGGGGCTCTCCGGCGCAACCGCACCGTGCCGCTCCCGCATCAACTTGCGAAGCTGCAGGGCGGTGGTGTACCGATGATGGCCGTCGGCGATATAGAGTGCCTTGCCGGTAAAGATTTCACTGACCCGCGCCAGAGTCGCGGGGTCTGTCACCGCCCAAACCGCATGCCGCCCGCCGTCCCCGTCGATCGCGCTGCAGAGCGGATCTGCCGGACAGGCCGCCTCCAGGGCCGCCATTACCTCGTTTTGCGGGTCTGGATAGAGCGAAAAGATCTGGCTGAACTGGGTC
>DHYT01000238.1:243-919 GCA_002415465.1 Desulfobulbaceae bacterium UBA5123 | reverse complement strand
CTCGGGCTTGACGTTCTTGCTCAGATCAAGCTGGATCATGTTATAGGGATTCTTGGCAAGCAGGGCGGCCTGCGCCCTGGCATCGATGACATCGTACGGCGGAGTCACCACATCTTCCATCCGGCCGATCTTCTCCGGGTTATAACGCAAGCCGCGAAACGGCGCGATCAAAGCCATATCTGTCATCTCTCCCAATATGATCCGGCCGATGGCGTTGCCACAGGCGGCCGATTAAAAAAAATCCGGGCCGATTCGCCCGCAATCGATTTATACTTTACCCTGTTCATCCACCCCGACATGGGGTAAAAACACATTCATATTCAAAAACCCGTCGTTTTTCAAGTTTCCTTTACAAAGAACCAGAAACTGCCCGGAAAAACGAATAACCGCCAGAGAGGAAGCAGCAATGTTTGACGTCTCCACCCGCACCCATTTTTCATCCGGCCATCATCTGCGGAACTATCCCGGCAACTGTGAAAAACCCCACGGCCACAACTGGAAAGTCGAAGTGACGGTGCGCGCAACCAAGCTCGACGAACTCGGCATGGCCATCGATTTTCGCACCGTCAAAACCGCCCTCAAGGAGATCGTGGACGACCTCGACCATCGGAACCTCAACGAGCACCCCGCCTTCCTGAACATAAACCCATCCTCGGAAAACATCGCCGTCCACATC
>DHYT01000238.1:0-209 GCA_002415465.1 Desulfobulbaceae bacterium UBA5123 | reverse complement strand
CTTTTATTCCATCCAGGGGGAGTCCCGGCATGCGGGATTCCCCTGCCTTTTTATCCGCCTCTGCGGCTGCAATCTGCGCTGTTCTTACTGCGACGCCCGCTACACCTACGATGAACCCGGCCGACCGATGCCCGTGGCGGCGGTCCTGCGGGAGGTGCAAAAAAAACCCGGCGTGATGGTGGAGGTCACCGGCGGCGAACCGCTTTTGC
>DHYT01000215.1 GCA_002415465.1 Desulfobulbaceae bacterium UBA5123 | reverse complement strand
CCTCGCCCTGCACCCGCACCGGCATCACCGCCACCGGAATACCGGGAAAACGCTGCGCGGCAATCTTGAGAAAGTCGAACAGGGCGGCCCCTGCCGGCGAGGTCACCAAGGCGATCTGCCGGGGCAAAAAGGGCAGAGGTCGCTTACGCGCCACGTCGAAGAGCCCTTCCGCGGCCAGCCGTTCCTTGAGCTGTTCACAGGCGATCTGGAGGGTTCCCACTCCTCTGGTGTCCACCAGGTCGACGATAAACTGGTACTCCCCCCGCGGCTCATAGACCGAGATCCGGCCCCGGCAGACCACCTCCTGGCCGTCGCGCAACTCCCCGGCCAGATAGCGCTGCTGCATCTTGAACAGAACCGCCTTGATCTGCGCCTCGCTGTCCTTCAGGGTAAAGTAGAGATGCCCGGAAAAGGGACGGCGCAGACCGGAAACCTCGCCGGCCACGGTGACCACCGGAAAGGCGGTTTCGAGCAGCCCCTTGATCGACCTGGTTACCTCGCCAACCGTCTGCACCCTGTTTGCGTAACCCTCTTCCATGCACTCCGCGCCTCTTCCCGCGTCTCCCGCCATCTGCCTTGGCCCATGGGGCACCCGAACTCCCCGCCGCAACAACATTTCTCTTCTATCACAGAAAACCGATTTTACCAGTCGATATTGACGAACAATTCCGCCACCGACGCTGTCATCCCGCCGAGACTGCTTCCGGCCTGAAAGGGAAACCGGACCGAAGCAAATTCACGGATGCTTTTTTTTGTCATCCCCGTTATAGTATCTTGATTCACTTTGATATTTTACACCCTTGAGGATTACTCCATGTCCGAGCCGAGCGCCTTCAACACGAAGAACATCCAGACCGTTGCCATCCAACCGCGCCGCGACATCTTCGAAGAACTGAATTTGCCCCCCAAGCTCGCCATCTTCCTGCGCAACAACCTCCGCAACATCAAGATCGGCGCCATCGTCCTCACCCTCCTGCTCGTGGGCTGGTCCGGCTACGATTACTACAGCACCAACCGCATCGAGAAGTCCTCAGCCCTTCTGGCCACGGCCATGCAGGAAAAGGACACCGAACGCCACCGCCAGCTCCTCCAGGAGGTGATCGACAAGTATTCCGGCACCGACGCCGCCCGCTGGGCCCGGGTGCAGCTGGCCCACAAGGCTGAAGCCGCCGGCAAGTACGACGAGGCGATCAAGGAGTACCAGAAGGTCCTGGCAGGCCTTGACGCCCAAAACCCACTGGCACCGCTGACCCACTTTGCCCTTGCCCAGGCCTTTGAACAGCAGAAGGAAACCGACCAGGCCATTGCCCAGTACCAGCAGCTGGCCGGAGCAGCCGCCTATGCCGACATCGCCAATCTGGCCCTGGGGAGACTTTACGAGAACAAGGGGAAAACCGACAAGGCCCGGGAAGCTTACGAACGGATGGGCGCTGACGGAGCCGCTTGGGTTAAGGATCGCCTGGCGAAACTCGGCCCCCCGCCCGCCAAAACGGGAGAGTAACACAGAAGATGGAGATCATCCACTCGCCGCAGGAGATGACCGCCTGGGCGAACCGAACCAGGGCAGCCGGTCAGCGCATCGCCCTGGTCCCAACCATGGGCGCCTTTCATGAGGTACACCTGCGCCTGATGCGAACGGCGGCAGGACACGCCGACCGGGTCGTGGTCAGCCTCTTTGTCAACCCCATCCAGTTCGGCCCCCAGGAAGACTTCGACCGCTACCCAAGAGATCTGGCGCGGGATGCGGCCCTGGCTGCCAATGTCAAAGTCGACATCCTCTTTGCCCCCTCACCCCAGCAGATGTATCCCCAGGGGAGCGGCACCACGACCAAGGTGGTGGTCAGCGGCCTAACCGACACCCTTTGCGGCCGTAGCCGACCCGGTCATTTCGACGGGGTCACCACCGTGGTCGCCAAGCTTTTCAACATCGTCAAGCCCAACCTGGCGATTTTCGGCCGCAAGGATTTTCAGCAACTGGCCGTCATCGGCAAGATGGTTCGCGACCTGAACTGGGACATCGAGATCGTCGGCCACCCCATAGTCCGCGAGGCGGACGGCCTGGCAATGAGTTCGCGCAACGCCTACCTTACGGATACGGAACGGCAATCGGGCCTGGCGCTGTCAAAAGGCATGCAGCAGGCCAGGCAGCGGGTGCGCGCGGGCGTGACCAGCGCCGGACAACTGATCGAGGAAACAGAAAAAATATTGCTGGGCCACCCTGGTGTTGCTATCGACTATGTCAACATCGTCCACCGGCTGACCCTGCTCGACCAAACCGAAATCAACCGTGACAGCGTTCTGCTTGTCGCTGCCCGGGTGGGCACGACAAGGTTGATCGACAACACGGTCCTATTTGACGAACAGTGAGAGAAACAACATGATACGAACCATGCTGAAATCAAAGATTCACCGAGCCACGGTGACCGACGCGAACCTCAACTACGAAGGCAGTCTTTCCATCGACAGGATGCTGATGGACGCGGTGGGGTTGGTCCCCTTTGAGCGGATCTTCATCTACAACATCAACAATGGCGAACGTTTCGAGACTTACGCCATCGAGGGCCCCCCCGATTCCGGGATCATCGCCATGAACGGCGCCGCAGCCCGCAAAGGCATGGTGGGCGACCTGATCATCATCGTCAGCTACGGCATGTTCAACGCCGACGAACTCCTCGACTACCATCCCCAGATCGTCCTCCTCGACGAGGACAACCGCATCAAGCGCCGCTGCGACATCTGACGCCCACACGGCGTTCCTGATCAGCGTGTCAGGTCCAGATTGAGCAGGGCGTCTACCCGCAAGCGCCACCCATCCCCCACCAGGACCGTGGTATAATCATCCGCGATCAGCGCCGGGCCGGTGATGCCATGCCCCGGAACGAGCTCGCGCCGGTCATAAACCCCGACCTCCCGCGCCCTCGCCGCCAGCTGCACCACCCTCGTCGCCGACCGCCGCGGCTCTCCCGCTCCGGAGATCTCCGCCCGCGGCAGCGGCCGGCTCCGCCGCGCCACCCGCAGTGTACAGCGGATCGAAACCAGCTCCAGGGGCGCATCATCCAGCCGGTAGCCGAAATTTCTGGCATGGGCTTCATGGAACGCCGCCGCGAAATCCCCGGCCATGGACACGGTCAGCTCATGGGACTGGCCACGGTAACGGAGGTCGAGAAAACGCTCAACCACCAACTCGCCTTGCCGGCAGAGCGAGGCCGCCTCCAGCCGCCCTTTCGCCTCAAGGGCGGCAAACGCCGGGAGCAGCCGTTGGGCGGTGAGCTCGTCGCCGACCAGAAAGAGCGCCTGCCCGTAGTCCAAAACAGGGTCGGCCAGCGCCATCCCCTGCGCCGAGAGAATCCCGGCCCTGGCCGGGACCACGATCCGCTCCATGCCAAGCTCGTCGGCCAGCTCACAGCAATGCAATCCGGACGCGCCGCCAAAGGAGAAGAGGGTAAACTCCTTGGGATCATGCCCGCGCTCAAGCGATACCGCCCGCACCGCCTTGGCCATGCCCGCATTGACGATTGTGATGATGCCGTGGGCGGCCTCGCGGGGAACAAGGCCCAGTTGCGCACCCAGGCGCGCCATATAACGCTTAACCCGCTCCCGGTCGAGCGTCATCTCGCCACCCAGGAAGCGGTCGGCCAGCAGCCGGCCGAGATAGAGGTTGGCGTCGGTGACCGTTATCCCTTCGCCCCGGCCGTAACAGACCGGGCCAGGATCGGCGCCCGCGCTGGCCGGCCCCACCTGCAACAAGCCGCCGGCATCGCCCCAGGCCAGCGAGCCGCCGCCCGCGCCCACGGTATGGATATCGAGGAGCGGCACCCGCACCGGATACCCGTCGATCCGGTAATCACGGGTAAGGGTCGGCTGGCCGTCACAGAGGGAAACATCGGTGGAGGTGCCGCCCATGTCAAA
>DHYT01000138.1 GCA_002415465.1 Desulfobulbaceae bacterium UBA5123 | reverse complement strand
GCTCATGGCGTAATCGAGGTAGGATTTCTGCAGTTCCTTTTCGATGGAAACCGTCGGTGACGGCGGATTGTTCTTGTCTTCGCTTTGGTCCATTTTCTCTTCTTCCCCGTGTATGGGTTTTCCTTAATCCGTCCCTGCTTTGAACATGCGCGCCGGACGTTTACAGGTTCAAGATTAAATATCCAGTTCGGAAACTTCCAAGGCGTGATTCTGGATGAAATCGCGGCGCGGCTCAACCTTGTCGCCCATCAGGGTGGTGAACATGTCGTCCGCCCGTTCCGCGTCCTCGATGGTGACCTTGACCAATACCCGCTTGGTGGGGTCCATGGTGGTGTCCCAGAGCTGCTCGGGATTCATCTCGCCGAGACCTTTATATCGCTGCAGATGGCTGCCCTTGAAGGATTCGCTGCGGGTCAGCTGCAGAAGCTCCCGCCAGTTGGGGGCCTCGATATGCAGCCCCTTGCTGTCCACGGTGAAGGCCTTGCCGAGGAATTCCTTAATCTCCGGATAGAGGCCGAGAGCGGTCCGGTACTCCGGAATCAGCGGAATCTGGGGGCCGACGGTCATGATCAGATGCGCCTTTTCCTTGACCGCGGCGTCAAACTCCCAGCAGCTGGTCTTCCAGGTACAGGGGCGCAGTTTGCCGACAATCATGTTCCTGGCGGCCAGCGCCTCCTTGATGGCGTTGACATACGTCTCGTCGGCAAACTGATCGGCGCTGTGCAGGTCCCGCTCCAGCAGCAGGTGGATGATATCCTCCCACAGTCCGATCCGATCCATGTAGCCGACCAGCTTCTGGTGGTGGGAGAGGCGTTTGAGGATATCCACCAGCGGCTCCTCGGTAAGCCACTCCTCGGTCCCCTCCCGGCGTACCGACATCATCGAGCTCGCCTGCTTGAAAAGGTGCTGGCTCAGATCATCCTCGCCGAGGAAGTACTGCTCCTTCTTGCCGCGGCCGAGGCGGTAAAGCGGCGGCTGGGCGATGTAGACGAAGCCCCCCTCCACCAGCGGCAGCATCTGCCGGTAGAAGAAGGTGAGCAACAGGGTGCGGATATGCGCGCCGTCGACGTCGGCGTCGGNNATGATGATGATCTTGTGGTAGCGGAGTTTTTCAAGATCGAACTCATCCTTGCCGATGCCGGTGCCCAGGGCGGCAATGACCTGTTTGATCTCCTCGCTGGAAAGGATCTTGTCGAAACGGGCCTTTTCGACATTCATGATCTTGCCGCGCAGGGGCAGGATGGCTTGAAATACCCGGTCGCGGCCTTGCTTGGCGCTGCCGCCGGCCGAATCGCCCTCCACGATGAATATCTCGCGTTCTTCCGGCTTCTTCGTCTGGCACTCGGCCAGCTTGCCGGCCATCAGGAGATCGATGCCGCCGCCCTTCTTGCGGGAGAGGTCCTTGGCGCGGCGGGCCGCCTCCCTGGCCCTGGCCGCATCCACCACCTTCATCAACAGCTTCTTGGCCTCGATGGGGTTCTGTTCAAGGTAGACGGAGAGCTTGTCGTTGCAGATCGACTCGACGATGGAACGGACCTCGGAGTTGCCGAGCTTGGTCTTGGTCTGACCCTCGAACTGCGGATTGGGCACCCGCACCGAGACCACGCAGGTAAGCCCTTCGCGGACGTCGTCGCCGCCGAGTTTTTCCTTCATGTTCTTGGGCACCACGTCGTCGCTGGCGTAGCGGTTGATACAGCGGGTCAGCGCCCCCCTGAAGCCGGTGACATGGGTGCCGCCTTCCTTGGTGTAGATATTGTTGACGTAGGAAAAGAGCCGTTCCGAGTAGCCGTCGAAGTACTGGAAACAGATATCCACCTGAACGTTGTCCTTCTCGCCGGCAAAGAAGATCGGCTCGGCGTTGATGGCCGTCCGTTTCCGGTTCAGGTACTCCACGTACTCGACCAGCCCGCCCTTGCAGTGAAACTCATCCTCGGCGCCGCTCCGCTCATCCTTGAGGAGGATCTTGACGTCGCGGTTGAGGAACGCCAGTTCCCGCAAGCGGTTCTGGATGATCTCGTAGATGAAGGTGGTGGTTTCGGTGAAGATGGAGGGATCGGGCAGAAAGGTGATCTTGGTGCCGTTCAGCTCCGTTTCGCCGATCACCTCCACGTCGCCTTGCTTGATGCCCTTTTCGTACCGCTGGCGGTGAACCTTGCCGTCCCGCTTGACCTCGGCCACCGTCCATTGGCTGAGCGCATTCACCACCGAAACGCCTACCCCGTGCAGACCGCCGGATACCTTGTAGGTTGAGTGGTCGAACTTGCCGCCGGCGTGCAGGGTGCCCATGACCAGTTCAAGGGCGGACACCCCCTCGGTGGGATGGATATCCACCGGAATGCCGCGTCCGTTATCCTCCACCGAGACGCTGCCGTTTTCGTGGAAGTTGACCTTGATGGCCGTGCAATACCCGGCCAGCGCTTCGTCGATGGAGTTATCCACCACCTCGTAGATCAGATGGTGCAAGCCTTCCTCGCCGGTGTTGCCTATATACATCGACGGTCGTTTGCGTACGCCTTCCAGGCCGGAAAGAACCTTGATCTGTTCCGCGCCGTAGCCTTTATTTTCTTCAGTCACTTATTTTTCCTTTTTGAGAGTAATTGGTTACATGGAGAAAAAGGACGATTGTTTCCTATAATTTCATCGGCATGATCAGGCTGACAAAGCCCGGTTCTTCTTCCGCCCTTATCAGGCAGGGGGTTTCGGTGGAGCTTATAAAAACCTTAACCTTGCCGCTTTTGAGAACCTGCAGCACATCGACGAAATACTTGCCGTTAAACCCCAAGGACATCTTTTCGCCGTTATAGACGATGTTCATCTCATCGCGGGCGTTGCCGATATCCATATTCTGCGAGGTAAGGGTTAACTTGTTGTTTTCCATGTGAAATTTTACGGCATTATAGCGATCTTCGGTGAAGAGGTTCATTCTTTTCATGGAATTAAGGAGCGCCGTTCTGTCTATCTCGATGAATTTATCGTCGGCATTGCCCTTCAAAATATTCCGGTAATCCGGGAAATCGCCGTTCATCAGCCGGATAATGAGCAGCGCCTGATCGGATTTCAAAACCGCCTGTTTCTCCTCGAAGGAAACGGCTACGCTATCCAGTCCTTCACAAAATTTTCGCATCTCCATTATCCCCTTCCTGGGGATGAGGGTGGCGGGCTTGATGTGCATATTGGCGAGTTCTTCCCCGCGTTCCACTTCCATCAGGGACAGACGGTGTCCGTCGGTGGAAACCATTCTGGTAAAGTTTTTGCCGCCGTCCCTGACCTCTTTTTCCACCAGCACCCCGGACAGGTTGTATTGGCTCTCCCCTTCCGGAGCCACCGCAAAGATGGTTTTATCGATGAGGTCATTGATCAACGCGCCGTCTACTTTAACAAGGGATGCCTCGTTATATTCCGGGAAAGAGGGGAATTCGTCCGCCTCCATGCCGGCGAGATTATAGCTGCTGCTGTCTGCGGTAATCCTTACCCAGTTGTTATCCATGCATTCGACATGGATAATATCGGCGCCTGATTCCCTCACTATCTCGAAGAGTTTTTTTGCAGGCAGGGTGATGGAGCCCGCGGCCAATATCTCGGCGGGAACGGTGTAGCGGATACCCACCTCGAGATCGGTGCCCGTAATGGCGACCGCGTCGTTTTTGGTTTCCACCAGGACATTGCTCAGTATGGCTATGGTTCCCTTTTTGCCGGTGACGTTTTGCAGAGAGGAAAGGGCTGCCAGAAAATCTACGCGGGAAACGTTAATAATCATCGACATACAGAGAGCCTCTTTTAATAAGTATTTTTTATATGAAGTTAACTTATTATTATTAACGGTGTTGATATGTTAAAAAAGTATCTAAATATTCAATTTTATAAAATAAATTATCAAGATGGGGTGTTGTTGTACCTTGCGGATAAAATGGGCCGGAAACTTATCAACATCTTATCCAAACAGGGCAAACATGTTGCCGATGGGTAACTTACCGGAACATTACTCTTTACAGGTATGTTGCCTGATATTGATTTAATCAATAATTTTAAATAGTTATTAAAAGACGGCAGGTGCATACATATATACCCCAAAAGATAGTTCAAAAAGGCAAAAAATTCAATCATTTTAAGGAAAAGAGCGGCACCGATCCGTAATAAAATTTTTATGAAAAAGGGAAGTTTGTGGTTATGGATATTTTGAAGAAAAAGGGGTAATTTCACAGCGGCGTCCGAAAGCTGGCTGAAGAAAGAAAAAATATCATTTTTACCAACAAAATCATCAGGTTAAATATAGACATGGGTATCTTTTCCGGAAAGAGAGCAACGGGCAACCGGTATAAAAAGAAAAAGAAGTCACCGGAAATACAGAATTCCGCACCCCGGAAGGGTTTGTTTTGCAAAAACATGGCCATGGATCTTGGCACCGCCAACACCTTGATTTACCTGAAGGATGTAGGGTTGGTCCTGCAGGAGCCGTCGGTGGTGGCCTATGATGTTCACACCATGGAAGTGTTGGCGGTGGGCAGCGAGGCAAAGGGCTATATCGGCAGGACACCACTCAACATCAAGGTGGTCAAGCCCCTGGCCAGCGGGGTGATCGAGGATATGGAGATAACCCAGGCGATGATCCGTGAATTTTTCTCCAGGGTTCAGAAGATGGGCAGCATTCTGAAACCAAAGGCGGTGGTATGCGTCCCGGCCGGGATTACCAAGGTTGAAGAGAAGGCCGTGGTGAAGGCGGCCTCGGAATCGGGCATAGGACGCCTTTTCCTCGTGGAAGAGCCCATCGCCGCCGCCGTGGGCTCCGGCCTGGACATAGACAAGAATCGCGGCCAGATGGTGGTGAACATCGGCGGCGGGATAACCGACATCGCCGTGCTGAGCCTCTCCTCCGTGGCCTACAGCGATAACATCCGGATCGGCGGCGATACCATGACCGAGGCGTTGAAGGTACACATCCGCAAAACCCACACCATGGAGGTGGGAGAAAACAGCGCCGAACAGGCCAAGATCGGCGCCGGAGCCGCCGTGCCCATCCAGGGTTTGAAACCGTTCATGGTTTCCGGCAAGGATGCGGCGACCAGCATCCCGATGAAGATGGACATCACCCCGGACGAGATCAGGGAGGCGATCAAGGAACCGGTCGCCATAATTATCCAGGCCATTCGCGACGCCCTGGATAAAACACCGCCGGACATGGTCACCGATATCGCCGAAGACGGTATCTACCTCACCGGCGGCGGAGCCATGCTGCGGGGTCTCGGGGAAGCCATCGAGCGGGAAACCAATATCCGCTGCAACCTGCCGGCAGACCCGTTGACCACGGTGATTCACGGCACCGGAAAGATTCTTGAGAATCTAAAATTTTATAAAAAGGTTTTTATCTAGGTGCCCAGACACGGCCGACCGGACAGCGCGCAGCAGCTGCCAGAGAAACTCTCACGGTTGCTTGCGGAAGGGGTAAACAAAGGAGTCTTTCCCGGCGCGGCGGTGGGCATTGTCAGCGGCCCCCCCACCGCCAGGACCACCTGGCACGGCTTTTACGGGCAGCGGCAACGAGTTCCCGAGGCACTTCCCCTCTCCGCGGACACCTGCTACGACCTTGCCTCCCTGAGCAAACCCCTGGCCACAACCCTGGCCGTTCTCGCCCTGCACGAAGAAGGACGTCTCACTCTCGATGACTCCCTGCCCCACCTGCTGGGGCATGATGTACCAGCCGACAAAAAGTACATCACCCTGCGGCAGTTGCTCAGCCACAGCAGCGGGTTGGCCGCCCACCGCCCCTACTATCTGGAACTCAAGGATACAGGGGCTTCCACGCGCGCTGCGGCGATGCGGCGGATGATCCTCGCCGAACCGCTGGCCGCGCCACCCGGCGCCAAGGCAATTTACAGCGATCTCGGTTTTATGCTGCTGGGGTGGATCGTTGCCGAAAGGAGCGGCATGGGGCTAGACAGGTTCGTACGCGAAAAGATTTACCGGCCGCTTTCTCTCGCCGAAGACCTTTTCTTTCGCCCCCTCGACCAGCCATGGCCGGCTGGAAAAACAGCGGCCGCCTGCGAGGAGTGCCCCTGGCGGGGAAAAGTGCTGGTGGGAGAGGTAAGCGACGACAACACCCATGTGCTGGGTGGGGTGGCCGGGCAGGCANNTCGAGCCACGCATCCGGCCTTTGCCAACGCACACCTCAAGACCTTCCTGCGCAAGGATGAGCGAGTGCCCGGCAGCGGCTGGGCACTCGGTTTTGACACCCCTTCCCCGCAAGGATCGAGCGCCGGAAAGCATTTTCATCCCGCCAGTGTCGGCCATCTCGGTTTCAGCGGCACCTCGTTCTGGATCGACCCCGGCCGGGACCTGGTGGTGGTCCTGCTCACCAACCGCATCCATCCCAGCCGGGAGAACGGCAAGATCAAGGAGTTCCGGCCGCTTTTCCATGACATGGTGGCGGAAACCCTCGGGCTGTGACCCTTTTCCCTCAGCCCCGTCGCTCCGGGTAAAAACGCAGGATATCCTCTTCCGCGGCCCGCATCACCCCCCGTTCGGTGATCAAGCCGGAGATCAAGCGGGCCGGGGTCACGTCAAAGCCGTAATTGGCGGCCCGGCATCCCTCCGGGGCTATGCCGATGCTCGCCTCCCCTCCCTCCTCGGTCTTGCCTTTTATGAAACAGACCTCTTCCCCGGACCGTTCCTCGATGGGGATATCCCTGATCCCGTCACAGATGGTCCAGTCAAAGGTTGACGAGGGAAGGGCCACGTAAAAGGGGATTTGGTTGTCGTGGGCGGCCAGGGCCTTNNTTCAGGTAGGTGCCGATCTTGTTGGCCACGTCGCCGCAGCGGGTGGTGCGGTCGGTGCCGACGATGACCATGTCCACCATCCCGTGCTGCATGAGATGGCCGCCGGTGTTGTCGGCGATCAGGGTGTGCTCCACCCCTTCCTGGCCCAGTTCCCAGGCGGTGAGCTTGGCCCCCTGCAGCCAGGGCCTGGTTTCATCCACCCAGACATGCACCGGGACGCCGTCCGCATGGGCGGCGTAGATGGGGGCGGTGGCGGAGCCGTAATCGACAAAGGCGAGCCAG
>DHYT01000111.1:4162-7463 GCA_002415465.1 Desulfobulbaceae bacterium UBA5123 | reverse complement strand
CAACCAGGTGCTGGCCCAGATGGAGCTGTACAATCATCGCGAAAAATACGAGAACAAGGTGTACGTGCTGCCCAAGGTTCTGGACGAGAAGGTCGCCCGCCTGCATCTGAAAAAGATCGGCGCCAAGCTCACCACCCTGACCAAGGCGCAGGCCGACTATATCGACGTGCCGGTGGAAGGCCCCTACAAGGCGAGCCACTACCGCTACTAACGGCTGGCCGCATCCGCGCCATAAAAAAAGCCCGCTTCATGCGGGCTTTTTTTATGGCTGCCGGAGATACAGGTCGCCGGAGAGCACCTCATACTCCCGGCCGTGGCCGTCGCGGATATGCAACACTCCCGTTTCGTCCGGCCCCAGCGCCACCCCCTCCACCACCTTCCCATCCGCGGTGAACCAGGTAAGCCGCTTGCCAAGGGTCGCATCGCGCCTTCGCCATTCCGCGAGCAACGCCGCGAACTCACCTCGTTCCAGGCGGGCGAGTTCCGCCTCCACCCCTTCGGCAATCGCGGCCAGCAATGCGCCCCGCCGCAAAGACTCCCCGCCGGCAACCGCCAGCGAGGTCACCCGCTCCCTTAACTCAGCCGGAAAAGATGCCAGCGGGGTCAGGACATTGAGGCCGACGCCGAGCACCACCAGGGGTGGCTTGCCGCCGGAGAGCGGGCCGGTTTCGGTGAGGATGCCGCAGAATTTCTTCCCGGCCAGCAGAAGATCGTTGGGCCACTTGATGCCGGGGTGAAGCCCGGTCACCGCCTCCACCGCCTTGCAGACCGCCAGGGCCGCAATCAGGGTGATCTTCGGCAGATCCGCCGGCTCAAGGCGCGGCCGCAGGATGATGGAACAATAGATCCCCTGCCCCGGCGGCGACAACCAGGCGCGGCCCAGACGACCCCGGCCGCTGTTCTGGCTTTCGGCCACCACCAGGGAGCCGGTGGCCTCGCCGTCGCGGCCAAGGGCCATGGCAACGTCATTGGTGGAACCGGTTTCGGCAAAGAAATGCACCTTCCGGCCGCCCATTACCCCATCCTGCTGCATCCCCGCCCACAGCGGGTCCATATCCGCATGCATCTTCGCTCCCCTCTCGAATCCAACCCAACTCCTACCAGACCCGACCGGTCCCGGCAAGCGCCTCAAGCGAACTGTCGCTCTTTTTTTGCCTTCTCGCCGCCAGTATGGTAACTTCTAGGCCTAACAACATTTTGTCACCAACCATTAATGACCCCCTTCACGCCAAGCCATGCGCCCACCCACCGACTTCACCCTCACCGACCAGTTGCGGATGACCGAGCGGGAGATCCGCCGCCGCAAGGAGATGCTGCACATCACCGCCGAGGAGACTGCACTTCTCCGCAACCTCAAGCCGCTGATTGCCAGCCAGATGGACCATCTGGTCGAGGAATTCTACGCCGCCCAGGTCCAATTCTCGGAGATAGCAAGATTGATCGGCGACGCCGACACCCTTCGCCGCCTCAAACAGCACATGCGGCTCTACATCCTCTCCCTGTTTGACAGCGATTACGGACACGATTATGTGTTATCGCGACTGCGCATCGGCATGGTGCACAAACGGATCGGGGTCGAGCCCAAGCTCTATGTCTCCGCCATCCGCAATCTGCAAGACCGACTTCGAAACATCCTCGTCACGCAGTCCGAAACGAATTGCACCCTCTGCGGCCAAACAGTAAACGCCCTTGAAAAAATCCTGTTCTTTGACCTGGAGTTGGTTTTTGACACCTATATCCACAGTCTGATGGACGAGCTTTCCCGCGGCAAGGAAGAAATCGAACAGTACGCCGAAAGCCTTGAAGAAACCGTGGCCGAACGAACGCGGGAACTCTTCGACCTGGCCAGAAAAGACGGCCTCACCGGCCTCCTCAACCAACGCAGCTTCTACGAAGAACTGCGCCGGGAACTATCCCGCTGCCAACGGCATGGACAGGATATGACCCTGATCTACTTTGATCTCGACGGGTTCAAGAAAGTGAACGACACCCTGGGCCATAACCGCGGCGATGGCATTCTGGTCGGCGTCGCCGGCGCGATACATCAGTCGATCCGCGCCGAAGACACCCCGGCCCGTTACGGCGGCGACGAGTTCTGCATCATTCTCCCCCAAACCGACAGCGCGGAGGCCGCCGTTGTCGCAAAACGCCTCACCGCCGCATTTGACAAGACAATGGGCGATTCCGGTGTTACTATGAGCATCGGACTTGCCACCACCAAGAGCGATGCCCCCATTGATGCCGACACCCTGGTGAAAATGGCCGACGGCGCCATGTACGCTTCCAAGAAAAAATCGGGCCACGCCATCACCGTGGCCGACGACTGACAACTTTCCCCATGGATCTGCTTACCATCTTCCTCATCGCCCTCGCCCTGGCGGTGGACGCCTTCGCGGTGGCGGTGGCGGCCGGCGTCAGCCTCTGCGCGGTGAGCCTCCGCCAGATCTTCCGGCTTTCCTGGCACTTCGGCATCTTTCAGGCCGGGATGACCCTGCTCGGCTGGGCGGCCGGGCTCACCGTCCGCAACTTCACCGCAACCGTGGCGCCCTGGCTGGCCTTTGCGCTGCTGGGCTTTGTCGGCGGCCGAATGATCATTGAGGCCCTGCGGCCAACCGACGAAGAAAAATCCTCAGCCGACCCGACTCGGGGCAAAACCCTGCTCATCCTCTCGCTGGCGACCAGCATCGACGCGCTGGCGGTGGGGATCAGCTTTGCCATCCTCAAGGCGCCGGTCTGGCTGCCGGCCCTGATCATCGGCGTTGTCGCCTCGGCTCTCACCATCATCGGGCTGCGCCTCGGCTGCCTGGTCGGCGCCGCCTCCCGGCTTGGCGCCCGGGCGGAGGTTTTCGGCGGCCTGGTGCTGATCGGCATCGGCCTCAACATTCTCCGCGAGCACGGTATTTTCTAGCTTTCTCGCCTTGAGAGAACCGCGCAACCATCCTTTTACATTGACATCCGCCCGGCGCCGCTTTATTTATACTGTTTCCGTTTTATTACCGCGCCAGCCAGCGTATTTAGCCCACCGACAAGAATTTCGCCGGGTCGCAAACCCGCCGTTTATTTGGAGAACCAGACCGATGAGTATCCGCGAAGACGCCATTGCCCGCAACCAGACCGAAATCTTCAGCAAATGCGCCGCGCGGGAGAACATCGCGGTGGAAACACTGATGGCCGATGTCGCCACCGGCGTCACCTGTATCCCCAAGAACAAGAATCACAACTTCGAAAACATCACCGCCATCGGCCGTGGCGTCACCACCAAGGTCAACGCCAACATCGGCTCCTCCAAGGACTACCCGGA
>DHYT01000111.1:464-4001 GCA_002415465.1 Desulfobulbaceae bacterium UBA5123 | reverse complement strand
TGACCATCCACTGCGGCATCACCAAGAGCACCGTGGAGCGGATCAAGAACCACAAACGGTTGACCGGGGTGGTCAGCCGGGGCGGCTCCTTCACCATCGAGTGGATGAGCTACAACAAGAAAGAAAACCCCATGTACGAGCATTTCGACGAGCTGATGGCGATCTTGAAGGAGCATGAGGTGACCCTGAGCCTGGGCGACGGCATCCGCCCCGGCTGTCTCCACGACGCCACCGACCGCGGCCAGGTTGAGGAGTTGCTTACTCTGGGCGAGCTGGTACAAAGGTCGCGGCAGGCCGGGGTGCAGGTGATGGTCGAGGGTCCCGGGCACCTTCCGTTGAATCAAATCGATATGAACGTCCGGAAACAGAAGGAGATCTGCCACGGCGCGCCGTTCTACGTGCTCGGTCCGCTGACCACCGACATCGCGCCGNNGGCCATATGCCGATGAACCAGATCGAGGCCAACATCCTGCTTCAGAAGCGGATCTGCCACGGCGCGCCGTTTTACGTGCTGGGACCGCTGGTCACCGACTTCGCACCCGGCTACGACCATATCACCGGCGCCATCGGCGGCGCCATCGCCGCCTCGGCCGGCGCCGACTTCCTCTGCTACGTCACCCCGGCCGAGCACCTCAAGCTGCCCTCCACCGAGGATGTCCACGAAGGCGTCATCGCCTCCAGGATCGCGGCCCATGCCGCCGACATCGTCAAGGGCATCCCCGGCGCCATGGAGCACGATATCGCCATGGCCAAATGCCGCAACAAGCTCGACTGGAAGGGACAGATCGAACTCTCCGTCGACCCGGAAAAAGCGCGCCGTTTCCGCGACATGGGCGGCACCTACAAGGGTGACGCCTGCAGCATGTGCGGCTCTTACTGCGCCATGAAGGTGTACCAGAAAGCAACCCGTCGCAACGAAAAATAACCCGGAGTGCCGCCCACAAAGGAGGGCTGTATGGCTGATTTTTTCGCACAGATGATGGAGTTTATCAATTCCACCCAGATCCCGGCCCAGTTCAATGCGGTGGATGTCAAGGGGCTGTTGACCAACGGCTGGTTCATGATCCCCTTTCTCGCCCTGGTCGGCTATCAGCTCTTCAAGCAGGCCTTCAACAACCTGGCCCTGATCGCTATCGGCATGGGGCTCTGGGTTTTTTCCGGCTCCCATTATGTGCAGGAGATCCGGGTCAACGGCGAGATCCAGATGGACAAGGTCCTGCCGCTGGTGGCGGTGGGGGTTCTCACCCTCGGCATCATCGTCTATCTGTTCTTCATCCGCTCGGACGACTGATCCCTTCCCGTGTCATCCCGCCTGCAAGAGATCTACGACACCCTCCTCGACGCCTTCGGCCCCCAGCACTGGTGGCCCGGCGAGACGCCATTCGAGGTGCTGACCGGCGCCGTGCTTACCCAGAATACGGCCTGGACCAACGTCGAACGCGCCATCGCCAACCTGAAGGCGGCCGACGCCCTCACCCTCGACGGGATGGCGGCGCTCGACACCGCGGTCCTGGCGGAACTGATCCGCCCATCCGGCTATTACAACCAGAAAGCCGCGCGCCTGCAAGGGCTGCTCCGCTACATCAGCGACAAGCACGGCGACCTTGATTCCTTCTTCGATCAGGATGCCGAGGCCTTGCGGGAAGAACTCCTGAGCCTGAAGGGCGTCGGCCCTGAAACCGCCGACTCCATCGCCCTCTACGCGGCAGGCAAGCCGACCTTCGTGGTGGACGCATACACCCACCGCATCTTTTCCCGCCACAACCTCATTGCCGAGGAGGCCGGCTATCATGAAATCCGCGAGATGTTCATGGACCGCCTGCCCGAGGATGTGCAGCTGTACAACGAATACCACGCCCTCATCGTCCGGCTCGGCAAGGAGTACTGCAAGAAAAGCAAACCGCTCTGCGCCCAATGCCCGCTCGAGGGTTTCTAGCCCGGCGGGCGGAAACCCCTTGCCCGGACCAAACCAGAGCAGGACAGGAATATCTCAGACCATGGCCGCCAAAAAATTTTATGCCGTCGCCAAGGGCCGAAAGCCAGGCATCTACGACAACTGGCCCGACGCCCAGGCCCAAGTCATGAGCTTTGCCGGCGCGGTTTATAAAGGATTTGCCACGCGCCGGGAGGCTGAAACCTGGCTCCGCGCCCCCTCGTACGGCGCCGCCACCGGCCGCAAATCCGCACCCGCGAAACCGACCGCCAACCATGCCTCCCATCAGGGCGCCGACCCCAGGCCGAACGAGATCACCATCTACTCCGACGGCGGCGCCCGCTACAATCCAGGCCCCGGCGGCTACGGGGTGGTGATCATCGACAACGGCGAACAGCGCGAAATCTCGGCCGGCTACCGGCATACCACCAACAACCGCATGGAACTGATGGGGTGCATCGTCGCCCTGCGGGCAATCGGCCGCTGCGCCAAACCGGTCACCCTCTACACCGACTCAAGCTATGTCGTGAACGGGATCAGCAAGGGCTGGGCCAAGAACTGGCGGCGGCGCGGCTGGATCAAGGCCGACAAGCAGCCGGCGATCAACCCCGACCTCTGGGGCGAACTGCTCGCGTTGACCGAGCAGCTCGACATCACCTTCCGGTGGGTCAAGGGCCATGCCGGCCACCCGCTCAACGAGCGCTGCGACGAACTGGCAGTGGCCGCGTCGCGCGGGGACAACCTGCCCGAGGACAGCGGTTACCAGGGAAACGGCCAGTCATGACCGCCACCCCTGCCGTGCAACCGGATCTGCGCAATTTCAGCCGCGCCCAACTCGCCGCCCTCGTCAAGGGATTCGGCATCGGCGCCGCCCGCGCCAACCGGATCTTCTCCCTGCTCCAGCAACCCGGCTGTCACGACCTTGCCGATCTCACCATGCTGAAACGCGAACTCCGCGAGAAGCTCGCCCGGCACGGTTGCCGCCTCAGCCATCTCGCGCCGGCAACCGTGGAAAACTCCGCCGACGGCACCACCAAACTCGCCTACCGGCTCGCCGACGGGGCGATGATCGAATCGGTCCTGATCCCCACCGAGCACGACCGCCATACCCTCTGCCTTTCCTCGCAGGTCGGCTGCGCCATGGGCTGCCGATTCTGCCTCACCGGCACCATGGGCTTCACCCGCAACCTCACGCCGGCCGAGATCGTCAACCAGGTCCTGGCAACAATCGAATACATGACCGGCAAGGGGATCCACCGCGCCACCCCGCGCGAATTCATCAACAATCTGGTTTTCATGGGCATGGGGGAACCGCTCGCCAACTACGACAACCTGCTCACCGCCCTCAATATCCTCATGGATGAGCTGGGGCTTGAATTCACGGAACGGCGGGTGACGGTTTCAACCTGCGGGATCGTGCCGCGGATCGCGGATCTGGGCCGTGACGTCAGGGTCAATCTCGCCATCTCCCTGCACGGCGCCGACGATGAAACGAGAAGCCGCCTCATGCCGGTAAACCGCACCTACCCGCTGGACCAACTGCTGGCCGCCTGCCGCGCCTTTCCGCTGGGCAAGAAGAAGGTGATCCTCATCGAGTACATCCT
>DHYT01000111.1:0-209 GCA_002415465.1 Desulfobulbaceae bacterium UBA5123 | reverse complement strand
GGCGCCGCACCATCCGCCTGTTGACACTCCACCCAAACAAAGGTAAAAAGCACTTATAAATGAATGCCAAGATGCGCATGCACCTGGGATGTGGCGCGTAGGCGGCTGCCGCCTAGTTCACACAACCAACAGCGCGGCGCGCCAACAATGTTACCCGCCCGGCCGGATACCGATTCGCCTCCGCCGGCGACACCGCAACGAACGATGGA
>DHYT01000167.1:411-8228 GCA_002415465.1 Desulfobulbaceae bacterium UBA5123 | reverse complement strand
AGCTGGCACCACTTCGGCATCGGCCAGCGGGTGGATTTCCTGCTCCGCTGCGAAGGAAACCGCAACCTGATCAAGCGCCACCACCGCAAGGTCGCCCTCACCCTCGCCCTCTACCTGCTGGCGGCGGCAACGGCCGGGCTCCTGCTCTGGAAGATGCCGGCCAACCTGCTCGACGGCGCCCCCCGTGAAAAATTCGCCCAGGCGGTGATCGAAGAGAAGATCCGCCAGTCTCCCGGCGACCCGCACTGGCATCACCTCCTGGGCGACCTGCAGCATGAGCGCAAGCTGTACCGGCAGGCGATCCACGCCTACGAGCAGGCCTTGCGCCTCGCCCCCGGCGGCCACGAAACCCTCAACAATCTCGCCTGGCTCCTGCTCACCGCCGAGGAGACCGCCCTCCGCGACCCGGCGCGCGCCCTGGCGCTGGCGAAAAAAGCCGCCGCCCTCGCCCCGGCGAGCCACATCCTCGACACCCTGGCCCGCGCCTACTGGCTCACCGGCGACCGGCAGCAGGCCATCGCCAGCGAGGAACAGGCCCTGGCCCACGCCCCGGACAACCGCGATTACTACCGGGAGCAGCTGCGCCTCTTCGCCACCACCCCGCCGCCCACCGTCGAAAACCGCTAAAGTGGTTGATATTCGCCCCCCGATGCGGTAAGTAACACACTGCGCGTGGGCGATTAACTCAGTGGTTANNTCACACGGTGGAAGTCACAGGTTCGAATCCCGTATCGCCCACCATCCTCGTATCGAGCAAGGGTTTAACTTCCGGCAAGTTAGGCCCTTTTTTTGTTCCCCCCACGGCAGGAGAGCCCCATGCGCACACAAGGTCTCGTCATCCTCTACACCGGCGACGGCAAGGGCAAAACCACCGCCGCCCTGGGCCAGGCGGTGCGGGCAGCGGGCCACGGCCTGCGGATCTGCATCATTCAGTTCATCAAGGGCAAATGGGAAACCGGCGAGGCGCGGGCGGCCCAAAACCACCTCACCGAGCTGGTGGAGTTTCACACCCTGGGGACCGGCTTTACCTGGAAGGAGGAAGAGGGTTCGGTGCGGGAGGCGGGCCGCAAGGCGTGGGAATTCGCGCGGGAGGCGGTGTTGAGCGACCGGTTCGACCTGGTGGTGCTGGACGAACTCACCTATCTGGTCAACTACCGGATCGTCGAGGAACTGGAGGTGATCGACCTCCTGCGCAAGCGGCCCGGCCACCAGCACGTGGTGATCACCGGCCGGGGCGCGAGCCCCGGCATCATCCAGGCGGCGGACCTGGCCACCGAGATGCGGCTGCTCAAGCATCCGTACGAGAACGGGGTCAAGGCGCAGAAAGGGGTGGAATTCTAACCGGGCGGGAGATCAGGGCTGGGCGGTGGGGGTGCGGAAATCAAGGGCGGCGAGATCGTCGCCCCGGAGCAGGGCCTGGCCGAGACCGAGGCCGAACCGCCACGCCTCTTCCTGCTGATCGCGGCCGTGCCCGAAGCGGCTGTACCACTTCTTCAACAACGGCGACCGCTCCGGCGCCTTGCCGGCGATCTTCAGAAAGACGCCGATGGTCCGCCACGGCTCCGGCTGCGGGTGGGTGAAGACCATCAGGTTGGCAATGTCGGCATGGCAGGCGCGGAGCTTGCCGCGCAGGCCGAACCAGTGCCATCGCCAGTAGCCCCGGCAGGAGATGAAGGGCAGCACCTTGCGGCCGGCAAGCATCCGTTCGCCGTCCCGGTCGAGAAAGGCGAGCACCGGGCCGCTGGGGTTGTACGACCAGGTGGGGCCGGCGAGCACCACCAGATCGAACCGGCCGCGACTCTCGGCCGACAGCGGCTCGATGGCGACCCGGGGCCGAAAGCAGGTGGCAAGCATCATCCGCAGGGTGGAGCCCAGGGTGCCCACCGGGAAACGCATCGCCTGCACCGGCCGCAACCGCTCCATCGCCACCTCGACGCCACGGAAGCGCAAGCCGTCCGCCAGCTTGTGCAACAAACCGATGGTCTGGCCGCTGAACGAATAGTACACCACCAACACTCGCGGCTTAGCGGACAACACTCTGGACATGGCTTATCCTCGACCTTCCTGGCATCACAGCAGCGACAGCGAAAAACAAAAAACGGGGAATTCCCCGGCACCGTATCTTTATTGCAAAAAGCGCCGGACAACGCAATATCTTTTCTCTGTCGCCCCCGGCCAAAGTCTGATAAACTCGCCGGAATGATTACCAAAGCCCCACAACCCGACACCAGCCGAACCTGTCGCCCGCTGCGCATATTCGCCTTCGGCGACATCCACATGGATCTCGGCAAACTTGCCGCCATGCCCGATCTGGCCGACGCCGACCTGCTGCTGGTCACCGGCGACCTCACCAACTTCGGCGGCCGCGCCGAGGCCGGCAAGATCATCGCCGCCATCCGGGCGCGGAACCCGGCCCTGCTGGCCGTTGCCGGCAACCTTGACCGGCCGGAGGTGAACAGGTATCTTCTCGACGAGGGGATCAGCCTGCACGGACGCGGCGTGCTCTGGAACAATCTCGGCATCTTCGGGGTCGGCGGCTCGAATCCAACCCCGTTTGGCACCCCCAATGAATTTGCCGAAACCGAGCTTGCCCGCCTCGCAGACCAGGGCCTTGCCGCCAGCCACGACGCCCGCGCCCGCATCCTGGTCAGCCACGCGCCGCCCCACGGCACCGCGACCGACCGGCTGCGCGACAGCAGCCATGTGGGCAGCCGCTCCATCCGCGCCGTTATCGAGGAACACCAGCCGGACCTCTGCCTTACCGGTCACATCCATGAGGCCAGGGGGACGGACACCATCGGCCGCACCACCATCATCAACCCCGGCATGCTGCGCGACGGCGGCTGGATCGACATCACCTGGGACGGCGACACCATCACCGCCGGCCTCGGCAAGACGCCTTCATCACCCAACGGGACGGCAAGACCATGAACGAAAGCCATCAGGTGATCATTATCGGCGGCGGCCTCTCGGGGCTGGCCGCCGCTCATTTCCTCAACAAGCTGCGACCGGGCATCGACCTTGTCCTGCTCGAGGGCGGCTCGCGGCCGGGCGGCGCGGTGCGCTCCTTCAACGAGAACGGCTTTCTCGCCGAGTGGGGGCCGCACGGCTTTCTCGACAACATCGATGAAAGCCGGGAACTCCTCGCCGACACCGGCCTTGACCGCGAGGCGCAACGGGCGCCGCTGGGCAAGTTCCTCCGCTATGTCTGTCATCGCGGCCGCCTGGTGGCCCTGCCGCAAAACCCCAAACAACTGCTCACCACCCCCCTGCTCTCGCCGCTGGGCAAGCTGCGGCTGCTCGGCGACCTGTGGATCAAGCCGATCATGGCCGAACAGAGCCTCGGCCAGTGGGCCGCGCACCGCTTCGGCCGCGAGGTGCTGCCGCTGGTGGATGCGGCCGCCACCGGGACCTTTGCCGGCGATTACCAGCGGCTCAGCATCGACGCGGTGATGCCGGGGGTGCGCAGGCTCGAACAAGAATCCGGCTCGCTCCTGCGCGGTCTGCGCAACAAGAAGAAGGCGGCCGGCGCGAAGAAGCCGGGGCGGATGCCGTCCATGATCAGCTTCCCCCAGGGGATGGAACGGCTGACCGACACCCTGGCCGCCGGCAAGCCGCTGCGCACCGGCGTCAAGGCGCTCGCGGTCAGCCACGCCGACGGGCAATGGCGGGTGACGACCACGGCGGGCGAACTCGCCGCCCCGGCCCTCATCGTCGCCCTGCCGGTCAACGCCGCCCTGCCGCTGCTCACCCCGCTCAGCCCGCCGCCGGTAGGCGAGGTGCCGGAGGCGAAGATCGCCAACGTCCTGCTGGGCTTTTCCGACCGGGTCAAGATCCCCTACGGCTTCGGCTACCTGGCCCCGGAACGGGAAAACCGCTTCGCCATGGGGGCGATGTTTTCAACCCACATGTTCCCGGGCCGCGCCCCGGCCGGCAAGGTGCTCGTCGAGGCGCTGGTGGGGGGCCGCCGCCACCCGGAACGGCTGGCGCTCTCCGACGACGAGATCCTCGCCGGCACCCTCGCCGACCTGGGCCAACTTATCCCGTTATGCGAACCGCCCTGCTTCGGCAAGGTGCTGCGGCCGGCAGGCGGCATCCCGCAGATGGAGGTAGGCAGCCACCGGGCCCTCACCGACTGGCGGCGGCAATGCGAGCAGTCGCACCCCGGCCTGCATCTCTGCGGCTTCGGCTGGGACGGGATCGGCATCAACGACATGGTCAAGGCGGCAAAGCGGGTGGCGGCAGGCGTTGCCGCCGGCCACGCCGCGCCGCAGGAGGAGGCGCCGGTCAAACCGGTCTACTTCTGAACCGACGCCAGCACCCAACAACAAAAAGGCCGTTATCGGAAATCACCCGACAACGGCCTTTTTGTTTGGCGGCGACGCCCTCTCGCGCTGAGCCTAGCGCAACTCCTTGTCCAGCTTCTCGGAGAGATGCTCAAGCTGGCCGCGGACGCTGCCGTTGCGGTTCACCGCCTCGGTGATCACCCGCACCGAATGCACCACCGTGGAATGGTCGCGGTTGAAGGCGCCGCCGATGTCGCCCAAGGCCAGCTCGGTATGCTTGCGGGCGAGGTACATCGCCACCTGCCTGGGGAAGGTGATGGATTTCTTGCGCGACTTGGAACGCATGTCGCTCACTGCCACCTTGAACTGGCGGGCGACGAAATCCCGCACCGCCTCGGCCGACAACTCCACCTGATGGCCGACGAGGTTGCGCACCACCTCCTTGGCCATGGCCAGGTCGGGCGGGGTCTTCAGCAGGCAGGATTTGGCCTTGAGTCCGATCACCGCGCTCTCCAGCTGCCGGACGTCGCCCCGGATATTCTCCGCCAGATAGATGATGAGTTCATCGCTCAGGGCAAGGTCCTTGTTGAGCGCCTTGCGCTTGAGGATAATCACCCTGGTATGCAGGTCCGGGGAGTTGATGGAGGTCACCAGCCCCGACGAGAAGCGGGAACGGATGCCTTCATCGATATTGGGGATCTCACGGGGGGCCATGCCGCCGGTGAGCACGATGGACTTGCCGCTCTCCATCAGGATATCGAAGGCGTCGGCCAGCTCGGCCTGGGTCTTGACCCGGCCGGAGAGGGCCTGCACATCCTCGATGAGCAGCATGTCGCACTGTTTCTGGAATTTCTCCTTGAACTGCTCCATGGCGTTGTGCTTGATCGCCCGCACCATCTCGCTGGTCAGCTGCTGGGCGGTGAGATACTGCAGCCGCACCGACGGCGAATGGCTGACGACATGATGCGCCACCGCATGGGTGAGGTGGCTCTTGCCCAGGCCGGTGCCCGCCTCTATATAGAGACAGCGGCCCAGGGAGGTGTCGCCGCCGGCCAGCGCGCTGCAGGCGGAATGGGCCAGGGCGTTGCTGTCGCCCACCATGAACTCGTCAAAGGTATAACGGGGATGGAGGGTGCGGATGGTCCCCTGCTGCTGTTCGGGAACGCACGGCAGCCGCAGCTGTTCGGTGGCATCATGGCTGAGCAGCGCGGCCGCCCGCCCGTTGCCGGGGCGCATGGCGCAACGGACAGCCATGCCGCCGTGACCGCACAGGGCCAGCCCCTCTTGGATCAGGGACAGGTAATGCTCGGCAACCCAGGAGGCAAAGAACTGGTCCGGGCAAATGAGCTCAAGAAGCGCGTCTTCGGACTGGATTCCATGAATGGGATCGATCCACAACGCAAACACGCTTTCAGACAGAGACTTCTTCAGAATAGATTTAACTTTCTGCCAAGGCATCTCGACGAATAGTCCTAATCGTAATTTATGTTTCGTATGTATGAAAAGGGGGGTCCGCTTTTGGGGCGGTACGTGTGTATTATGAGAAACCAGCCCCCCTGTCAAAGGCGGTTTGAATCAATTTCTCTTTCCCTCTCACCCCCGTTGCCATTTCCCTCCCGATCCCCGTCCAGGCGCGGGATTGCGCGCCGCCTTGCGCCACAACCCCCCTTTCTTCCGAGGTTTTCCCACCCTGTCGCAAAAAACGCCTGATTTTCGAAAGTTACCCCGAAGCGAGGAATCCGTCGCAGTTATTTAAGAATTTACTAAACAACATCCTACCTCTCGTTTCCTCCGTTTTGCTCCTAAAAACTCGCTCTTCCGCCAAACCGCCGTTATTCCGTGTCTAAAAATTTATTCCATGTTTTCAGATAGTTAACCACAAACAGGCCTCTAACACCGTTTCCCTGCGACCTTTTCCGTACGTCACTTTTTTTGTCAGGAAAAATACCTATAAACTTTACCGGAAATTACGATTTGCACTTGACTTTCACCCCCCTCGCGTTTACCCTCGATAACACTTTAACCAAGAAGGTAACATCGATGCTCAAACGATTTTCCATCTCCCTCGAGGAACAGCTGCTGGCCGAGTTTGACCGCTACATCACCCAGCGGACCTATTCCAACCGCTCCGAGGCCGTCCGCGACCTCATCCGCAAAAGCTTCGTCCAGGAGGCGTGGGAGGCGGACAAGGAGGTCGCCGGGGTGATCACCCTGGTCTACGACCATCACCGCTACCAGCTCCAGGAGAAGATCACCGAGCTGCAGCACGAGCTGCACCACCACATCATCTCCAGCATGCATGTCCACATGGACCACGACAACTGCCTGGAGGTGATCGTGGTGCGCGGCAAGGCCCGCAAGGTGCAGAGCCTGGCCGAACAGCTTATCGCCCTCAGGGGGGTCAAGAACGGCCACCTGAGCATGAGCAGCACCGGCGATCACCTGCGCTGACCCCGGCGCATTTTTTTTACCCAACCGGTAACACCAACCATCAAATAGTAACACCAACCCGAGGAGATTTCCGTCATGCCCCGCTTCACCAGCCTGTTCGTGGGCCTCGCCTGCCTGCTCAACGCCGCCGCCGCCTCCGCCCACTTCCAGACCCTGTTGCCCAGCCGCGACATCGTCACCGCCGCCACCGGCCGCGTCATCGATCTCGACATCCGCTTCACCCATCCCATGGAATGGGGGCCGGTGATGGAGATGAAAAAACCCACCCGCTTCGGGGTCATCGCCAACGGCCGCACCACCGATCTCGGCAAGAGCCTCGTCGCCCGCAAGCTCTCCGGGGCCACCGCCTACACCAGCCGCTTCACGGTTGCGGAGCCCGCCGACTACCTCTTCTTCATCGACCCGGCCCCTTACTGGGAGCCGGCCGAGCAGAAGATGATCATCCACTACACCAAGGTGGTGGTGGACGCCTTCGGCGCCGAGGAGGGCTGGGACGCCGCCACCGGCCAGCCGGTGGAGATCATGCCCCTGGTGCGCCCCTACGGGCTCTGGACCGGCAACATCTTCCGGGGGATGGTCACCCGCAACGGCAAACCGGTTCCCCATGCCGAGGTCGAGGTGGAATACTATAACGAGAACAAGAAAATCAAGATCCCCGCCGACCCCTTTGTCACCCAGGTGATCAGGGCCGACGAGCACGGCGTTTTCTCCTACGCCATGCCCAAGGGCGGCTGGTGGGGCTTTGCCGCGCTGGTGGACGGCGACAAACCCATGCCCGGACCGGACGGCAAACCGGTGGCGGTGGAACTGGGCGGCCTGATCTGGGTCCGCGTTCAGGACATGCAGTAATCACGAGGATACCCACATGCATATCGCCGACGGCGTCGTCTCCCTGCCGGTTCTTGCCACCACCACCGCCATCGCGGCCGGCGGCATCGGCATCGGCCTCAAAAAAACCGATTATCGGCAGATCCCCCAGGTGGCGGTGCTCACCGCCGGCTTCTTCATCGCCAGCCTGATCCATGTCCCGGTGGGACCGGGGCAGGTGCACCTCCTGATGAACGGCCTCACCGGCATCGT
>DHYT01000167.1:0-353 GCA_002415465.1 Desulfobulbaceae bacterium UBA5123 | reverse complement strand
GCTGCTCGCCAGGGAGCTTTCCCGGCGGGCGGCCTTTGCGACAGCCTTCGGGGCCGGCGCCCTTGCGGTGGCGGCAAGCGGCCTGCTCCTCGCCGCCACCCTCTATTGTTCCAGCCGGGAGTTCACCACCGTTGCCACCGCCATCCTCCTGGCCCACCTGCCGGTGATAATCGCGGAAGGGGTACTCACCGGTTCGGCGGTGGTGTTCCTGAAACGGGTGCAGCCCAACTTTTTCACCACCGGCAAGCGCTAACCACCAACCCAAACGGAGATGCGTCATGCGCCCCCCTGTCGTTCCCCTCAAATCCGCCGTGCTGCTGGCCGTGGCGCTGCTGCTGCTCGCCTCCCCGGCC
>DHYT01000087.1 GCA_002415465.1 Desulfobulbaceae bacterium UBA5123 | reverse complement strand
GTGATCGAGTCGGCGGCGAGCCAGACCGGCAAAGCCCACGTGATCAAATCGCATCACAATGTTGGTGGTCTGCCCGAGCGCATGAATCTGAAGCTGCTCGAGCCTCTGCGGGAGCTGTTCAAGGACGAGGTGAGAAAGATCGGCGTCGAGCTGGGCCTGCCCTCGGAGATGGTCTACCGCCATCCCTTTCCGGGGCCGGGCCTCGGGGTGCGGATCCTCGGCGAGGTGCACAAGGAGTACGCCGACGTGCTGCGCCTTGCCGACGACATCTTCATCGAGGAACTGCGCAAACACGATCTCTACGACAAGACCTCCCAGGCCTTTGTCGTTTTCCTGCCGGTGAAATCGGTGGGGGTGATCGGCGACAACCGCCAGTACGCGCACGTGGTGGCCCTGCGGGCCGTGGAAACCGTGGACTTCATGACCGCCCGCTGGGCGCATCTGCCCTACGAGTTCCTCGACCACGTCTGCCGGCGGATCGCCAACGAGGTGCGCGGCGTCTCCCGGGTGGTCTACGATATCACCGGCAAGCCGCCGGGCACCATCGAGTGGGAATAGAGGCAGAAGCGCGGATGATCCCGCATCTGCGGCGGCATCGGCCTGCTCGCATAGCGGGCTATGGCTCGCTGGCCTCTTTCTTGCAACTGCGGCATCCTCCACGCTTCTGCCAATTGGGCACCGCGGTTCATTTGTGCCATTACACCATGTTTTTTTAAACCTTAAAACTTCGTAACCCTGATGCTGAAGACCGGAATCTACATCGACGCCGAGAATATCCGCCTCTGCGGCGGCTACGGGATGCGCTACGATGTGCTGGCCGAACTGGCCAACGCCGGCAACTCCACCCTGCTGCGGGCAAACTCCTACGTGGTGGAAGACCGGCGCCGCACCGAGGAGGATGCCGACTACCGGCAGAAGCTCTACCGATACCACGATATCCTGCGGCAATACGGCTTCAAGCTGATCAAGAAATACGTCAAGCAGTTCAAGGACGCGGACGGGGTGATCACCACCAAGGCCAACGCCGACATGGATCTGGCCATCGACGCCATCCTCCAGGCCCGCAATCTCGACCGGATCATCCTCCTCACCGGCGACGGCGACTTTGTGCGGCTGGTCATCGCCCTGCAGAATCGCGGCTGCCGGGTGGAGGTGATCGGTTTTCACAACGTCAGCACCGAACTCAGGGAGGCGGCGGATCTCTACATCTCCGGCTTCCTGATCCCCCGCCTGCTGCCCATCTCCGCCACCGACGACGACAAGTGGCATCGCGGCACCCCCATCAACTACAACCCCGCCAAGGGGTTCGGCTTCATGCGCTACCACCGGATGACCGAGGAGGGGCTGGCCACCGAGACCGTTTTCTTTCACCGCTCCAAGGCCGAGAGCGATATCGAGCCGCAGCTGTTCAGCCACCCCATGCAGATCTTCGAATTCAAGATCACCGCCCAGAACGGCAACCGGCCGGAAGCGGTCGACATCCGCCCCCTCCCCAACGAACAGCCGTCCCGGCGTGACTTCTGAAAAAATAGCGAAGGGGTAATCCCTTTTTCCAATTAACTTTTCCGCTGACGCCGGAATTATGTTAACATTCATCAATTAAGTTCATCAGATACCACAACCGTAACGGCCAAAATCATATACGGCCGCGCGAACGCCTTCCCTCCAACCAGTAGAGAGCGACATGGCAAAGCTTCCGCAACAACGGCCACAGAAATCTCAAGCCCCGGCGGCAACACCCGCGTCCAACCAGTCGGCAGCGCGCAACCGCCTGCAGGACAGCATCTTCAAGATCGCAAAATCCATCAACAGCAGCAAGCGCTTCGACAACAAACGCCAACTGCACGAAATCCTGGAAACCATCCTCGACTATCTCGGCGCCGAACAGGGCTCGATCATGCTGGTTGAAAAAAACAAATACCTTGAGGTGCATGCCGCCACCCGCAAGACTATCATCGGCATGCGGCAGCCGCTCAAGGATGACTCCGTCGCCTCCTGGGTGGTGCAAAACAGCAAGGCGCTCTTCATCCCCGATATCGCCAAGGACAAACGGTTCCCCATCCGCGCCGGCGCCAACTACCGCAAGAATTCCCTGCTCTCCGCCCCCATCCTCCACAAGGGCCGCGCCATCGGCGTCATCAATGTCACCGACAAGGCCGGCGCCAAGGAGCTGCTGCAAGACGACATCGCCTGCCTGCTCGACTTCAGCAGCCTGCTCGTCTGGCTGCTGATCCAGCAGAACCTGAACGCCGAACTCAAGAAACAGCGGAACATGCTCCGCAAGCGCAACCAGGAGCTGCACCGTCAGGAAGAGCTCCGGACCGAACTGTCCAAAACCCTGCTCCACGACCTGAAGGGGCCGCTGGCGGAAGTGGTGGCCAACCTCGACATCATCTCCTACTCCATCGACGGCGAAAACCGTGAATTCCTGGAGTCCGCCCAGATCGCCTGCGACCGGGCGGTGNNCTCCAACCTGGTCACGGTCGACAAGATCGAAGACGGCAAGCTGAAACTGCTCAAGGAGGAAATCAACCCGCTCCGCCTGCTGGAGGAATCGCTCAGCAGCATCAAGGGGCTGGCCCGGATCAAGGGCGTCGAACTGATTTTGGAGCGCCCGGACGTGCCGCCGCCGGCGCTGCAACTCGACCGGACCATGATCCTGCGGGTGCTGCAAAACCTGCTCACCAACAGCTTGGGCTATTCCGAATCCGGCACCGCCATCACCATCGGCTGCCGGCCGGCCCAAAACCCCAAGAAGCTGGAATTCTACGTCCAGGACCAGGGGCCTGGCATTCCCGCGGCACAGCAGGAAACCATCTTCGAAAAATACGCCCGCGTCTCGCAGAAACAGAACGCCCTGATCGGCACCTGTCTGGGCCTCTATTTCTGCCGCCTGGCGGTGGAACTGCACCGCGGCAAGATCGGCATCGTCAGTCGACCGGGTGACGGCAGCCGTTTTTACTTCACCCTGCCCATCTGACGTCCATCGACCAAAAGGGCCAAGCTCCGGGATCGCGTTATGAAATCACCCAAAGATATGAATTTCCTCGTCATCGACGACATGGACAACATGCGCCGC
>DHYT01000217.1 GCA_002415465.1 Desulfobulbaceae bacterium UBA5123 | reverse complement strand
TGAATCTGGTTCTGGGAAAGCGTTGTGCCCCGGCGCAGCCGGACGCTGACCGAGGCGGTGGGCGGTTTTTCATCCTCGATGAAAACCGATTCCTTGGGGGTGGCGATATGGACCCGCGCCTCATCGACCTGGTCGAAGGTGCGGATGGTCCTGGCAAGCTCGCCCTGCAGGGCCCGCTGATAATTGAGCTTCTGCACGAAATCCGTGGTGCCGAGGCTGGTCTTGTCAAAGATTTCGAACCCGACGCCGCCGCCGCGCGGCAACCCCTCACCGGCCAGGGTCAACCGAACCTCATACACCTGCGCCGCAGGCACCATGACGGCGTTGCCGGCGCCGGAAAGCTGATAGGGAATACGCTGTTCCTTGAGTCGCGCCACCACCTCACCGGCATCCTCCTGGGTAAGGCCACTGAAGAGTACCTGATAGTTGCCGGTATCCTCGCCGCCGCCCCTGAAGGCAAGGGTCATAAGTCCGCCGACCAAGGCGACAAGCACCACCCCGGCAATAATCTTCTGGGTCATGTTCAACCCGGAAAACATTGCCCCGATCTGTCCAAAAACATCCTTGGCCGCTGCCATCAATTCCCCTTTCCCGCCTCAACCCCGGCCGCCCTGACGACGGCAAATCAATCCGATGCATCCGGGCGATTATAACGGCGTTCTCATGATCTCTTTATAGGCGTCAAGCACCTTTGCCTGCACCTTGGTGGCGAGCCGAAACGTGATGCCCGCCTTTTCCATGGCGATCATGGTCTCATGGATATTGGCATGCTCGCCGCTGGCCAGCCCGGCCGCCAGGGCATTGGCCTCGTTCTCGCTGTTGTTCACCGATTCCATGGCCTCCCGCAAGACCTTGCCGAATCCGCCGCCGGCGGACTCCCCGCCCGTGGCCTTGCCGACGCCGGCGGTAACGCCGCTGTTGCCCAATCCCTGAATCGTCATGTTACTCATCACAACCTCCTCGCGCGCGGAAGATCAATCCCGCCGGCCGCTATCGACTGATATCCAAAGCCTTGAGCGCCATGCTCTTGGCGGCGTTGAGCGCCGTCACATTGGCCTCGTAGGCCCGGCGGGCGTTCATCATGTCAACGGTCTGCTCGACCATGTTGACATTGGGCATCTTGACTACGCCGTTGGCGTCGGCATCGGGATGAGACGGGTCGTACACCTCCCGGAACGGCGCCTTGTCTTCAACCACCTTGACCACCTCGACCTGGCGCAGCCGCTCATGGCTCGACTGCAACGTCTCCTGAAAGGATTTTTCCAGCGGGGTGGCGGCAAAAACCACCGACTTGGCCCGATAGGGCCCGCCCTCGATGGTCCGGGTGGTGTTGGCGTTGGCCATGTTCATGGCCGTGATATTAAGCCTGGTGCGCTCGGCCTTCAGGGCGGAGCCGCTTATCTGCATTGCGGTCAGGATATCCATTTATTATTTCCCTCCCTCGTCAATGGCATAGCGCAGCGACTCGAATTTCTTGGTCATGATCTTGGTCGCCACCTGATACATCAGCTGGTTCTCGGCAAGCTTGCCCATCTCCTCGTCAAGATCCACCGGCCGCGCCGCCTCGGAAAAGGCGCTGGCCTTGCTGAACTCCACGGGATCGAGGGCGATATGCTTGGCATTCGTCCGCGTCAGCTCCCCCTGGCCGGTGGCGATACCCTCCATCACCTTGGCGAAGGAGAAATCCTTGACCTTGTAGCCGGGAGTTTCCATGTTGGCGATGTTGGATTGGATCAACCCTTGCCGTTCCATGCGGAGATCGAGCGATCTCGCCGTTGTCGCCAGTACTCCCCCAAACAGTTTGTTCGTCAGCATTGCGTCCTCCTGAATCAATTGGTCCAACGTATGACCAAATACACATGCAAAGACAATGCCAGAACAACCTCCGGCCCCGCGCGGAACAACAACGCCCCCGGCAATTTCCCACAAGCAAAGCAACCGGCGATCCTTCCCCAAATCCTTACCATACAAGGGCCGGACGGACAACAGAAAGAGCACGCGGCGCGGTCAGGAGAGATGTCCCTGATCCCGATATTCCTGTAGTTTGTTGCGCAGCGTCCGGACACTTATCCCCAACATCTGAGCGGCGTGGGTGCGATTATCGTCAGTTTTCCGAAGGGCCTGCATGATCATTTGACGCTCGACATCCCTAAGACTCAAAACCTCGCCGGCCCCCTCTAAGGCCAGCGGCGCCTCTTCTCCGCCAACGGCCGCAGCCGGCGCCTCGCCAGCCTGCGGCATCTCCACGTCATCCCAGAAATCCCAGGGCTCCAACTCATCGCCAACCGAAAGAAGCACCGCCCGCTCCACCAGGTTTTCCATTTCCCTGACGTTGCCGGGCCACGGATTGGCGAGAAACAGCTCCATCGCCTTCCGGGAAAGCCTCTTCACCGGCTTCCCGTATCGCGCCGCGTATTTCTCCACAAAATAAGTCGCCAGCAACGGGATATCGGTGGGCCGCTCCCGCAAGGGCGGCAGCCGCAGGGGAATGACATTCAGCCGGTAATAGAGATCCTGCCGGAACTCACCGGCGGCGGCCGCTTCCTTCAGATCGCGGTTGGTGGTGGCAAGAACATGCACATCCACCTTGGTCGGCGCCTTGCCGCCCAGGCGATCCACCTCTTCCTCCTGCAAAACCCGCAACAGTTTCGCCTGCAAATGCAACGGCACCTCGCCGATCTCATCGAGCAGCAGGGTGCCGCCGTCCGCCAACTCGAACTTGCCCTTCTTGGTGGCGATGGCGCCGGTAAACGCTCCCTTTTCATGCCCGAACAACTCGCTTTCGAGCAGCCCCTCCGGCAGGGCGGCGCAGTTCAAGGCGACAAACGGCGCATCCCGACGGTCGCTCTCCTCGTGGATATATCGGGCAAAGACCTCCTTGCCGGTGCCGGATTCCCCAAGGATCAACACCGTCGCCTTGCTGGAGGCCACGCTTTTGGCCTTGGCGAGCAGCTTCAGCAGTTGCGGATCCTGCCCGATCACCGGCCGGGAGGTCGCCGCCCCCTCGGGAACGACATCCCGCGCCCGGCCGCCAACCGGTTCCGGCGCAGGCGCCGACAACGGCGCCCCGACGGCAAACACCCGCGCCACCGTCGCCTCGATCACCTCCACGGAAAACGGCTTGATGATATAATCGACGGCGCCCTGCTTCATCGCCTCCACGGCGGTGTCAACGGTGGCGAAACCGGTGATGATCACCACCGGCAGCGCCGGCCGGATCGCCTTGATCCGCCGCAGCAGCGCAATCCCGTCCATGTTCGGCATCTTGATGTCGGTAATCAGCATATCCGGTGGGGTTTTCTCCACCATCTCGAGGGCCATCTGACCGTTTTCGGCCACCGACACCTCATAGCCGTTTCGGCTCAATGCCTCGTAGAGGGCGATG
>DHYT01000054.1 GCA_002415465.1 Desulfobulbaceae bacterium UBA5123 | reverse complement strand
CACGATGCCGGCGGCCATGACAAAGATAAGCCCGTCGTAGTCGCGCCAGAGCGCGGGCAACAGGTCGGCAAGGCCCTGCCGGGCTGGAATCAGCTCGGCGTTGGCGAGCCCGGCGGCGATTGTCGCCGCCAGCCGCTGGCCGCCGTCGGTGACCGCCAGGCAGGCGAGACGCGGGGCATCAGGCCTCGCGGCAGCCATGGGCGAAGTCCTTATCATAGAGCTTGGAGACCGCGGCAAGTGCGCTACGGCCAAAGGCCTCGCCCACCGCGATGATGGCGGTCTTGGTGATGCCGGCGACCGCAACCTTTTGGGCGATATCGGCGAGCGTCCCGGTGATGATCCGTTCCTCCGGCCAGCTCACCTTTTCCACCACCGCCACCGGTGTTTCCGGCGGGTAGCCGCCCTCCCGCAGGTCCGCCCCCACCGCCTCGATCATGCCGACGCTGAGCAGGATGAGCATGGTGGCCTGATGGCGGGCGAGCCCCGGCAGGTCCTCGCCCTCTGGCACCGGCGTACGGCCGGCCCGACGGGTGATGATCACCGTCTGCGACACCTCGGGCAGGGTGAGCTCGGCCTTGAGTGCTGCGGCCGTTGCGGTGGCCGAACTCACTCCGGGCACCACCTGATAGGGTATGACAAGCTTGTCCAGGGCCTCCATCTGTTCACGGATGGCGCCGTAGATGGCAGGGTCGCCGGTGTGGAGCCGCACCACCTTTTTCCCTTCTCGCCAGGCGTCGGCCATCAGACCAACGATCTCGTCCAGATGGAGTGGTGCCGAATCGTGCACCTCGGCGGCGAGCCCCTCGACGAGCGCTTTCGGCACCAGGCTGCCTGCATAGACCACAAGTTCCGCCTCGGCGAGGAGCCGCCGGCCCTTGACGGTGATCAGCTCCGGATCCCCCGGCCCGGCGCCGACAAAGTGGATGGGGTTTTCCGCAACCATCCTCACTTCCTCACGATGACGGTGGAAAAGTAGTGGAGTTCGTCCTTGGCCGCCGCGGCCAGGTCGCGGCGCACCCGCTGGTCGCTCCGGCTCGACCGCTCCACCAGCACCGCCTTGTCGAGGAGATCGAGCTCGGCGAGCAGCCCCACCACCTTGGGCATCACCCGGTGGACCTTCATCAGCACCACGGTATCGAACTGGGCGATGGTTTCGCGGAGCTGGCCGTTTTCAAAGGTGGCGGGCACCACCACCATCCGGTCATCGCCCAGGCAGAGTGGCTGATTCACCGCCGCCGCCGAAGCGCCGATGGAGGAAACGCCGGGCACGATGGAAACCGGCAACCGCGGCGCGATCTTGAGCAGGGTGTCGCAGACATAAAAGCCGGTGGAATAGATGGCCGGGTCGCCCAAGGTCGGAAAGGCGACATCGATTCCGGCGTTGAGCTTTGCCAAAATCGCCTCGGCCGCCTTCTGCCAGGCCGCTTCGACCTCGGGGTCCACCGCCTGATGCATGCGCACCTTCTTCATCGGGAAATGCAGTTCCAGAATCTCCTTGCCCTCGGTGGCAACCGATCCGGCCAGGATCGTCAGCGCGGTGCTGTCGCCGTTCTGGTGCGCCTTGGGCACGAACCACACCGGGCATTTTTCAAGCAGGCGCGCCGCCTTGAGGGTCAACAATTCCGGGTCCCCAGGCCCCACGCCGATTACATAAAACGTTCCTGTCATTTTTCTCCCACCATGATGGCTATCGAATTCATCTTTTTTATACTTTTTTCGGGAAACCGTTGTCGCTGAACAACAATTTCGCTGATGGTCACTGTCAACCCCGCCTCGTGCATGAGCGGGGGCGCTTCCGTTTTGGTTTTATCGATCACCCCGTTCACCACCAGCCGCCCGTTTACAGGCAGCCGGGAGGCGGCGTGATTGACGATTTCGGCCAGATTGCCGCCGCTGCCGCCGACAAAGACCCGGTCCGGATCAGGTAAGCCGGCCAAGGCGGCCGGGGCCTCGCCCGCGATCACGGTCAGGTTGTAGACCGCAAATTTCCGGCAATTGGCGCGGATGTTGGCAAGCTCCATCGGGTTGCGCTCAATGGCAAACACCTGCAAACCGGGGCAGAGCCTGGCCGCTTCCAGGCCCACCGAGCCCGAACCCGCGCCCACGTCCCAGAGCACGCCGCTCCTGGGGAGCCGCAGTTGATGAAGTGTTGCCGCCCGCACCTCGCTCTTGGTGATCAAGCCCCGGCTGTGGTCGATCTCTTCTTCCCGCAGGCCGAAGGCGATTTTGCTTTTCACCGCGCCCGCCGGTTTTTTGAGCAGCATGACATTGAGGTCGGCAAAGCCCTTACCGGCGATCTCGGTCAGCGTCCCGCAGGTGATCCGTTCGTCATCCTGGCCCAGATTCTCCGCCACAAACACCGTGTAACCGGCGGCCAGCTGGTCGTCGCCAATCCCCTTGCAGACCTCAAGAACCGTCCGCGCCACCATCTCCGGCGAGTTGACCCGGTCGGTGAAACAGAAAACCTTGTCGTGCGCCATCACCCTGGCCGCGACCCCTGCCGCCTCCCGGCCATGGAGGCTGAGTATAAAAATATCGTCCCACGGCTCGCCGAACCGGGCGCAGGCCGCCTGCAACGAAGAGAGCGCCGGATGGACCACCACCCGCTCGGCGCCGAATTTCGCAATCAAAGTGCGGCCGATCCCGAAAAAGAGCGGATCGCCGCTGGCCAGCACCGCCACGTCTTTTTCCACCAACCGCTCGGCCACCGTGGCCAGGGTCTGCGCCACCGGGGCGATGGGGATGATCTCAAGCCCGCAATCGCCCAGCAGGGGCTTATGCCTGCTGGAGGCGACCACGCAGCCGCAACGGTTGACGATCTCGCGCTGCCTGGCGTCGAGCGCAGCGCCGGGGCTCACGCCGATGAGCTGGATGCTAAACACGGGTCACCACCTTGCCGTGGCCGTCCACCAGATACACCGAAACCGGCAGCCGCGAGATTTTCTCTCCATACCCCTTGGCCGCTCGGCAGACCGCCTCGATAAGATCGGCCCGGCCCAGTTCCGTCAGCCGCTCGTAAATCTCGCGGCCGGTGTTGACCCCGGCCAGCTTCGCTAGCACCCCGGAAGGCGCGCCCAGTTTCTTCAGAAAAGCCACCGCCTCATCAGCCTCCAGGGCGCCGTACCGGACATGGGTCTGGGGGATTCCCATGGCCGCCTTCATCACCTTGGCCCACATGGCGCTCACATGAATCTTCGCAAAGCCGTGCCGGGCCGCCTCTTTCAACGAAAAATGCAGATAATCGCCCATCATCGCGTACGCCTCTTCGGGCAGCGCCAGCACCGCCTGCGCGCCCCGCTCCGAGGTGCGGCCGGTGGAAAGGACGATCTCGCGCAAACCCATTTCCCGGGCCACGTTCATGGAGGCGGAGATGGTGGCGGTCCACGCCTCGGCCGACACCGGCCGGACGATGCCGGTGGTGCCGAGGATGGAAAGCCCACCGACGATCCCCAGCCGGTGGTTGAGGGTTTTTGCCGCCAGTTCCTCGCCGGCCGGCACCGAAATGGTGATCTCGATATTGCCGGGACAACCGCAAGACACCATCGCCTCGCTCACCGCCTCGCATATCATCCGCCGCGGCACCGGGTTGATGGCGGGCTCGCCCACCGCCACCGCCAACCCCGGCTTGGTGACCGTGCCGACGCCGTTACCTGCGCGGAGCATTATTTTCTTTCTCTTGCTTAGAGCCACCGAACCTGCCGCCGCAACCCGGCCTTCAAGCCGCCGCGCCTGGGCGACAATCTCGGCGCCGTTGGTCACATCGGGGTCGTCGCCGGCGTCTTTTACCACCGAGGCCAGGGCGACACCGTTTTCATCCACCAGACAACGGCACAGTTCGAAATCAACCCGGCTCCCGTCGGGAAAGGGAATCGAAACCCGCCCGCCGCAATCGCCCGCCAAGGCAAGCGTTGCCGCCTTGGCCGCCGCCGCCGCGCAAGCGCCGGTGGTATATCCGGATCGAAGCCGTTTCGCCATTTCTGCGCCTACTCCACAGCCGCCAGCCGCAACAGGGCGTTGACGATGGCCGCCGCCACCGGGCTGCCGCCCTTGCGCCCCTGCGCGGTGATAAATGGGTATTTCTTTTCGGCCAGCAACGCCTTGGACTCGGCGGCGTTGACAAACCCCACCGGCACCCCGATCACCAGGTCCGGCTGCCAGTCGCCACGATCGATCATCTCCATCACCTTGAGCAGCGCGGTGGGGGCGTTGCCGATGGCGACGATGCCGATGTTCTGCTCCACCGCCTGGGCGATGGCCACCTCCGAGCGGGTCAGGCCTCGCGCCTTGGCCTCGGCCGCCACATCCGGCTCGCCCACCCGGCAGAACACCTTGCCGCCCCACTTGGCCAAAATCCCCTTGCTGACCCCCACCGCCGACATGTTGACGTCGGTGAGCACGTTCTTGCCGCCACGGATGGCGGTAAGCGCCGCCTCGATGGCCCCGGCATGAAAACGGATATTCTCGGCAAAGCTGAAGTCGCCGGTGGCATGGATCACCCGCCGCACCACCGCGAACTGCGCCGGGGTGAAAGCGGTGGGGCCGATCTCCGACTCGATGATCCGAAAGCTCTCCGCCTCGATCTCCTCGGGCTTGACGTTTTGCAGCACTACTTCCATACAAGTTCCTTTGCCTTTGATGTTTTTTCGCTGTCAAGGTTCTCCCCCATTGGCACGCCGCCGAGTAGCGGAAATGATGCCGGATAAGCGTTAAAAACTGTCTGAGCGAAGCGAGTTTTTTTAACGCCCGGCATCATTGAGCAACGCAGGGAACCCGCCGGAGGCGGGCAAGTGCCGGGGTGTCCTTTCTTTTGGTTCGTTTTCTTTGGACAAGCAAAGAAAATGAACATTCAACATGATTAGGAGGCGTTACCCCCGCAAAATTTCACAAATGACTCTGCCGCACTGGTATCAAACCCAAAATGCAGATGCAGATACCCGCCCAGGGTGTTGTTGATCCGATACCCTTCTTCCGAGCCGTCGGCCAGCCGGTACGCCCGCTCTACGCCCTCAGGCATGGGGTCGATGGCCGAATAATGGAACTCGTGCCCGCGCAGCACCGTTCCGGCCCCGCCAAACAGGGTCGGCGCAACGGTGGTCGCCTCCCGGTAACCGAGGCTGGTCCGCCCCTTCCTCATCCGCGCCGTCACCGGATACACCCCGGCCATGGGATGCTCGATGCCGTCGAGATCGACAATGCCCCGGGTCAGATACATAAAGCCGCCGCACTCGGCATACAAGGGCTTGCCGGCCTCGGACCAGGCCCGGATCGCCTCGCGCATCAAGCTGTTTGCCGCAAGCTGCGCCGCATACAGTTCCGGGTAGCCGCCGCCCAAGTATATCCCCTGCAACCCTTCCGGCGGTTCCGCATCAGCCAGCGGGCTGAACTCCACCAGCTCGGCCCCGGCAGCGCGCAGGATATCGAGATTATCCTCGTAATAGAAGCAAAAGGCCCGATCACGGGCGACCCCGATCCGCGTTTTTTTTCCTGGTTCGATCTTCGCCGCCGGCGCCGATGCCGGCCCTGAGGCGGCAGCGGCCAATGTGACCAGCCGGTCGAGATCGATATGCCGCGTGACGGTGGCCGCAAGCTTCTCCATCGCCTCGCCGCCAAGCGGCGTCTCCTCGCCCATGTGCAGGCCGAGATGCCGGTCGGGGATGGTGAAATCGGTGTCGCGGGGGAGATACCCCAACACCTGCGCCCGGCAATGTCTCTTCAGCGCGCCGGTCAAGAGCTCGAGATGGCGGGGGCTGCCGACCCGGTTCAGGATCACCCCGGCCAGTTGCAGACCCGGATCAAGTTCCTCAAAGCCCTTGACGATGGCGGCGACGCTCTCGGCCATGGAACGGACATCCACCACCAGCACCACCGGCAGCCCCAGCGCCTTGGCCAGTGCGCCGCTGCTGGATTCGCCGCCGTCAAAGCAGCCCATCACCCCTTCCACCACCGCGATGTCGCTGCCGGCGGCGTGACGGCCAAAGCAATCCCGCACGAAATCGGCCCCGCTCATCCAGCAATCGAGGTTCCGCGACAGCCGGCCGNNGATGAGCCGCATGGTGGGCCGGGAAACCAGATGCTCGTCGATGAGATGAATCCGCCCCTCGCGCACCGCCTTGATCGCCGCAAAGCCCGGCTCGTTGGCAATGTCTGCGCGGTCGATGCGGTTCATCGCCCCCTGCTGGGCGAGAAAGACGTCGATCCCGGCTGATTTGGCGAGGATCCGCTCCTTGCCGTAGGCGGCGATATTGGTGCTCCGCACCCGCTCGGCGTCGTCGGCGACATTGACGCCGCCCGCCGAGGTGAGGGCGAAGATCGCCATGCTGTTGGGGGCAAAGGTCTTCATCTTGCCGTGGATCGCCTCAAAGTAGACGCGCTTGCGGGCGGAAGGGGAAATCCTTGCGACCTTGCCGCCAATGCCGGCAAGCTCCTCGCGAAAGGTCCGCACCATCGCCTCGGCCGCCTGGGACCGGCCGGTGAGCAGGCCGAGGGCGCGCCAGTAGGCAAAGGCCTCCTCGATGTCCACCGGCTGCAGCGAAACCACGGTACCCCCGGCCGCCGTAAGCTTTTCAATCAACTGCGCATGGCTGCGCTCGATCATCGGCCGGATCAGCACCAGATCGGGGCGGGCGGCGAGAAATCTTTCGGGGTCATCACGGTAATCGAACACCTCCTTGCTCAACGCCCGCGCCGGATAATCCTCGCTCTTCGAAACGCCGATGATCTCGGCATCGAGCCCCAGGCTGAAAAGGTTTTCGGTGTGGGCCGCATAGAGGGAGATGATCCGGGCAAAGGGCTTCTTCACCTCGATCACCCGGCCGGCCGC
>DHYT01000077.1 GCA_002415465.1 Desulfobulbaceae bacterium UBA5123 | reverse complement strand
TTCACCAACACCGAGCGGCGGGTGCAGATGGTGCGGCCGGCCATCAAGCCCATCGGCAACTGCCGCCTCGACTCCGAGATCATCTCCGAACTCGCCACCCGCATGGGCTACCCCATGGCCTACGAATCCTCCACCGAGATCATGGAAGAGATCGCGCTCCTCACCCCCATTTACGGCGGCATCATCCACCAGCGGCTGGGCGGCGACAAGTGGGGGCTGCAATGGCCCTGCTGGGACCAGAGCCACCCCGGCACCCCCTATCTGCACAAACAGTATTTTACCCGCGGCAAGGGGAATTTCATCCCCGGCGAACACACCCCGCCGGTGGAATCGCCCTGCGAGGACTTCCCCTTCTTCCTCAACACCGGCCGGGTCTATCACCACTATCACACCGGCACCATGACCCGCAAAAGCGAGGCACTGAACCGGGAGAGCAGGGAAGCACTGCTGCAGATCCACCCCGACGACGCCAAGCGGTTGCAAATCCGGGACGGCGACACCCTCTGCGTCGCCTCGCGGCGGGGCGCGGTGCAACTTCCGGCCCAGATCACCCGCGCCGTGGCGGTAGGCTCGGTCTACACCTCGTTTCACTTTGCCGAAACGCCGGTCAACCGGCTGACCATCGACACCCAGGACCCCATCGCCAAATGCCCGGAGTACAAGGTCTGCGCGGTGCGGATTGAAAAAGCCTCATAACCGGGCGCAGAGCCCGCGGGAACAGCCCATGGACGGAACATACTGCTTAAGCAAGGACCACCTGCGCGGCTTCTTGCGCAAGGTCAACAAGGACCATCGACTGGTGGCGCCCATCGTCAACCGGCACGGCGACACCCTGTTCAGCGTCATCGACGATCTCGATTACGCCCCCTACGAGCTCAACCAGCAGACCCAGAACGGCATCAAGTCCTTTTTCTTCCCGCAGCAGGAAACCCTCTACAGCTACGCATGCCAAGACGGCGAATACACCTTCGCCGCCCCGGCCGACGAGCCGCAGCCCACCGTCTACTTCGGCGTCCGCTCCTGCGACCTGATGGCGATCATGCACATGGACAAGGTTTTCATGGGCGAGACCAAGGACCACCAGTACACCGCCAAGCGACAGAACGCCCTTCTCATCGGCCTGAACTGCAACCGCCCCTTTGCAAACTGCTTCTGCAACGCCACCAAGAGCGGCCCCTTCCTCGGCTCCGGCTTTGATCTCCAGTTCACCGACCAGGGCGGCCACTACCTGGTTCAGGTCGGCCGCGACAAGGGGGCGGCGCTGATCAGGCAATGGAGCCAGTTCTTCACCCCGGCCAGCGAGGAGCAGATCCTGAACCAGTACCAGCTCTCCCTGGAGGCGATGGCCAACTTCCAGCTCAACGTCCACGCCGACCAGGCCATGCAGCGGCTGCAGAACAACCAGGTGCCGGAGGATATCTGGCGGTCGCTCTCGCTGCGCTGCCAGGACTGCGGCGGCTGCGCCTTCACCTGCCCCACCTGCACCTGTTTCACCATTGTCGACCGCAAACTCTCCGCCGGCCACGGCGTGCGCCTCCGCAACTGGGACGCCTGCACCTTCAGCGGCTTTACCCGCATGGCCGGCGGTCACAATCCGGTGCACCAGAAAACCCAAGCGATCAAGCAGCGGTTCATGCACAAGCTCTGCCACGACGTCAGGGACTACGGAGGGCCGGGCTGCGTCGGCTGCGGCCGCTGCGTCGGCATCTGTTTCGGCGGCGTCGACATCGTCCGCTTCATCAAGATGGTGGGAGAGGACTAGAGATCCACCACGTCGGCGCCGGCGGCTATCCGCATTCGCCCTTACAGAGTAAACATCGCAAAGGACCCTTGCCCCAATGCAGACCATGGCCCCTGAAAACTATCTTCCCCAAAGCGCCGTCATCAACAAGGTGATCGTCGAGAATTCCCAGATCAAGACCTTTGAGCTTCTCTTCACCCACCCGCCCGTCCAAAGGGATTTTCAATACCGACCCGGCCAGTTCATGATGGTGTCGGTCCCCCATTGCGGCGAGGCGCCGATCTCATTCTCCTCAAGCCCCACCCGGCCGGGCGCCATCAGCCTTTCCGTGCGCAAGGCCGGTCAGTTGACCGCGGCCATGCACGAGATGAAAGAGGGCGGCCGCATCGGGTTGCGCGGCCCCTACGGCACCCCGTTCGACATGGCCTCCTTNNCTTCGTGGCCGGCGGCATCGGCCTAGCCCCCCTGCGCTCGGTGATCTTTTCCTGCCTGGACAACCGGGAGGCGTATGGGCGGATCTTCATCCTCTACGGGAGCCGGCTGCCGTCGGACATCGCCTTCCACGCCGACATCAAGGAGTGGCAACAGGACGCCTCCATCACCTGCCTGCTCACCGTGGACAGGGCAGAACCGGGCTGGGACGGCCCGGTGGGGCTGGTCACCGCCCTGCTCGACAAGATCGACATCGCCCCCGACCGATGCTGCGGCATCGTCTGCGGGCCGCCGATGATGATCGGCGCCACCCTGAACAACCTGAGCGCGCGCGGCCTTGCCGACGACAACCTGATCACCACCATGGAGCGGCACATGAAATGCGGGGTGGGCATCTGCCGCCACTGCCATCTGGACGGCAAGCTGGTCTGTACCGACGGGCCGGTGTTCACCCGTGCGCAACTCATGAAAATGGACGTGGCGGAACTGCGCTGACCGGCCCGCCGCCGGCAATATTATTTGCTTGCACAAAAGGCCGCCACCGGTTATAAGTCCATGATAGCTTAAACTCCCTTGAGCAGAAGCAAACTCTTTCGTGTATTCCTCTCCGCGTTGTTTTTTTCTAGCATCGTATGCCTCCGAAGAAGTTTTTTTGCTGATCACGGTGAATGAGCGCAGCATGAGACCTGTCGGCGGCCAACAGAATCACCCCGGGGCCGCCTCCACTTACCGGAGCCCCTCATCTCCACCCTCGGCCGGATGACCGATCCGAGCCAACAATACCGCCTGTCGGGCGCAAGAGGCCCCCACCGCCAGAAAGAGACGACCGGGGCGGTAACAAGACGATGACGAGTTTGTCGGTTTTGACAACAGAACCGATACCGAGACGGACTTTAATGATCCGGCTCATTTAAAAAGTGGTTCCCACAGTGAACCCAGTGCAAAGGAGTTGTAAAAAATGGCAGAAGGTACAGTAAAATGGTTTAATGACGCGAAAGGCTTCGGATTTATCGCCCAGGATGGCGGCAGCGATGTATTCGTACACCACAGCGCAATCAAGGCCGAAGGCTTCAAATCCTTGCAGGAAGGCGCCCGGGTAACCTTCAACGTTGTTGACGGTCCGAAAGGCCCCTCCGCCGAGAATGTAGTACAGCAATAAGCACCGACATTGCCCATTTGAAAGACCCCGCTTTTCCGGCGGGGTCTTTTTTTTATCGTCTTTTCCAGCAACTCAACATGCGGCACCCCTACTAAAGGACAGAGCCTTGGCCAAACCAAACTATTCATTTGAAAAACGCCAAAAAGAACTCTTGAAGAAGAAAAAGCAAGAAGAGAAAAAGCAACGCAAGCTCGACAAGAAGTCTGCCCCTGAAGGGGAAGCGGAGAACCCTACCCCCGCGGAGTGATCCCCGCCCCCCTGCTTTGTCTTGCACCGAACACCATGCCGCGCGAACCATCCCGGCGGCCACCGAGAAGAAGGACTCAACCATGATTACCGCAACCAACGTCGCCCTCGCCTACGGCAAACGGATTATCTTTCAGGACGTCAACATCAAGTTCACCCCCGGCAACTGCTACGGCCTGATCGGGGCCAACGGCGCCGGCAAGTCCACCTTCCTGAAGATCCTGGCCGGCAGGCTGGAACCGGACCGCGGCGAGATCAGCATGGGACCGAAACAGCGACTGGCGATGCTCAGCCAGGACCAGTTCGCCTT
>DHYT01000014.1:3397-4243 GCA_002415465.1 Desulfobulbaceae bacterium UBA5123 | reverse complement strand
CAAGGCGGTGACGGCCTATCTCCTGGCGAAAAGGAAAGGGGATTTCTGTGGCGTTACCGATAACGCCACCCTGGCTACCAAGGTAAAAACCGCTCTGATCGGGGACGACGATATCTGGGCCACCAATATCAATGTCGAGGCGGTCCAGTGCCACATCGTGTTGCTCGGCATCGTCGGCACCCAGGCCGAAATCGACAAGGCGATCGTTCATGCCCGAATGGTGGAAAATGTGCGCGGCGTTCAGTCGTATCTCAGGGTCGCCAGGTAAGGATGGACAGTGGGCAGGGAAAACTGATGATATTGAACAGCTCTCCCGATAAGGCGGAAATCGATTACCCCTGTTCCTGGAACTACAAGGTAATCGGCGTTGATGCCGCCGCCATCCAGAATGCCGTCGCCACCGTGCTCGGCGGGCAGCCATATATCCTCACCCCTTCCCGGAGCAGCTCCGGCGGGAAATACCACAGCCTGAACCTTGAAACAGTGGTCGAGAGCGAAGGGCGTCGGAATGCCATCTATGCCGCGCTGAAGAGCCATGCCGCCGTCAAGATGGTTCTGTAGGGACCTCTCATCCCACAACAATCAAGTCCACCACCTTTTCCACCTCGCGTTTTTCAGGCCGGCCTGCGTGCATTCTTGTGAATAACTCTGTCCAATCCCCGGCGGTTTTGTGCATTACATCCATCATTTTCTTGCAATCATGCAAAAACCGGCGTGAATGGCAGAAATACCTAGAAAAAATCATCTATTTGCATGTATAGATGAATAAAGGCTTGCTGATTGGTCTTGCACCATACAGAGAGGTGGTTCGTTTGCGGAAAGCGGCGGTTTGAGGGGGGGGGGGTG
>DHYT01000014.1:0-3354 GCA_002415465.1 Desulfobulbaceae bacterium UBA5123 | reverse complement strand
CGATCTGGTCATGCCCAATATCGGTGGTGACAAGCTCTGCAAGATTGTTCGTCGCATGCCTCGGCTCAACGAAACCTATATCGCCATCATTTCCGGGGTGGCCGCCGAGGAGGCGGTGGATTTTCTTTCCTGGGGAGCCAACGCCTGTGTCGCCAAGGGACCGTTCAAGGAACTGGCCCGCAATCTCATGATCGTTATCGAACGGGCGGAGCGTTGCGGCGTCGGCAACTGTTGCGGCGAGGTGATGGGGCTTGATAATCTCTATCAGCGCGGCTTGACCAAGGAGCTCCTTTTTTCCAACAAACATTCGCTGGTGACCATCGATAATATCTCCGAAGGCATCGTCGAGTTTGTCCGAGACAGCAAGATCGTCTATGCCAATCCCGCCGCTCTTTCGGTCATCGATATTACCGAAGAGAAACTCCTCGCCAGCAGGTTTATCGACCTGTTCACCGGGCAAGACCGTCTACGGATAGAGAAAATCGTCGCCAGGATCAAGAAAAACCCGTTGTTCATCGATGAGAGCGAACCCGTGGTCCTGGGCGGCAAATCCCTGGTCCTCGCCTTTCTGCCCGTCATTCACGACGATCATTGTTCGGTGATCGTCATTGTCCAAGACATAACCAAGCGGAAGTTGGCGGAGGAAAAGCTTTCCTTCGAATCCAGTCTCAACGAAGCGGCGGCGAAGATCGCCGAGATGCTTGTTTCGACGCGGTCGATGGCCGATGTTGCCGCGTTTATCCTCGAAGAGGCAAAGGTCATGACCGAAAGTCCTCATGGCTTTATCGGTTATATCGATGTGGAGAGTGGCGAACTGGTTCCGTCGGCCATGTCAACGGAGATGATGGCCGGTCAAGAACGGCCCCCGGCGGGGTTTTCCTTCTGCAAATTCAGAGGGCTCTGGGGCTGGGTGCTCAACAACAAGCAATCGTTCATTACCAACGACGCCCAAAACGACGCCCGTGCCGTTGGGGTTCCGAAGGGGCATATCCCCATCAAGCGTTTTATCGGCGCCCCGGCCATGTTGAACGGCCAGTTGAGCGGGCTTCTTGCCTTGGCTAACGGCGAAAGGGATTACACCTCGGGGGATATTAAGGTTGTTGAGCGTTTTGCCTCCCTGTATGCACTGGCTCTGCAGAAACAACGGAACGAGGCGCAGATAGAGTACCTCGCCCATCACGATCCCCTTACCGGGTTGGTCAACCGCCATCTCTTTGCCGATCGGCTCAAAGCCGGGATGCTGTTGGCGGCCAGGCATCGACTTAAGCTGGCGCTGCTTTTTATCGACCTCAATGATTTCAAGATGATCAACGATACCCTTGGTCACGAAGCCGGTGACCATGTATTGGAAGAGGTTGCCCGGCGGCTGCTGGCCTCGGTGCGCGGTTCCGATACCGTGGCCCGGCTGGGCGGCGACGAGTTCATGGTGATCCTGCAGGATATCCAAGATCAGCGGGCGGCGGCTACGGTTGCCGAAAAGATTCTCAGCACCTTCCGGCAACCGGTGCTGGTGAACGGCAAGGTCTGCTCCATCGGCGCGGCAATTGGCATCAGCGTCTATCCTGATCATGGCAAAGACTCGGAAACCCTGATCCGCAAGGCTGATAAGGTTATGTATCAGGTCAAGGGGAAAGGGGAAAGCGGGTATGATTTCCACAAGTAAGATATTCCTATGCCGATGTAGTTCTCACATCCGCCATCTTGACCAGGTTGGCGGCACATGGTAATTTCCTTCCCGTTTTTTTTGCGATGTAAGATGAAAGGGTATCGGTGCGAGCGAGCGGCGATACTCCCGATATGTATGGGGTGTCTGGTTTGTCGGCAAGTGGAGTGGAAGTTGATGGGAAGGTAGTACGGGGTTGTTTTCAGGAAGCGTTGGCAAAACACCGGCAAGGCGATCTTGCCGGGGCGGAGGCGGATTATCGTTGCCTGCTTGCGCACCATCCGGACCATGTTGAAACCCTCTATAATCTGGGGCTTGCCTGCTATGGGCAGCAGCGGTATGCCGAAGCGGCGGCAAGTTATGCCCAGGCGGCAACACTTGCCGCCGAAGACCCCGATATCTGGTACAACCTCGGCCTTGCCTTGAAGGCGCAGGACAACCATGAGGCGGCGGCCGTCTGTTACGAAAGCGCCATCGAGTTGACCCCCGACGATATCGACTGCCATTACAACCTCGGCATCGTGATGCATGAAATGCATCGGTTCGAGGAGGCGGCAAAATGTTTTGGGGCGGTGCTCGATCTGCAACCCGATCATGCCTCGGCCCTCAACAACCTCGGCGTCGTTTACCATCATCTCGACCGCAGGGAGGAGGCGGTTGCCTGCTTTCAGCGTGTTGTCGAGCTGGGACACAAGCCGGAGGCCGCCGAGCACATCCTGGCGGCGTTGACCGGCACCACCACTCCCGCCCCGCCGCCCGAGTACGTGCGCTCCCTGTTCGATGATTTTTCAGAGCGGTTCGATCAGCGTCTGCTCAATGAGCTGGAATACAAAGTGCCGGAGGCCATGCGCTGGATGCTGGATGCGTCGCCGGACGCGCCGGAGCTGTTCGCCAACGTGATAGACCTTGGGTGCGGCACCGGGCTGAGCGGGATAACCTTTCGGGATGTTGCCGAACGCTTGACCGGGGTGGATCTCTCCAGCGGCATGATCGGGGTTGCCGAAAAGAAGGATTTGTACGACCGGTTGGCAACCGGCGACATCAAGGATTTTCTTGCTGAGAGCGACGAGGTGTACGACCTGTTCATCGCCGCCGATGTACTTATCTATCTCGGGGATTTGACTAGGTTCTTTGCGGTGGTCAGGGGGAAGGCCGGGCCAGGGAGCTATCTGCTCTTCTCAACCGAAAGCTGCGAGGGCGAGGACTTCATACTGCGGTCTTCGGGGCGTTATGCCCACGCCAGAAGCTATATCGAATCCCTTGCCGCGGCCCACGGTTTTGTGGTGGCCGCCTGCATGACGGAAGGCATCCGCAAGGAGCGCGGCGAGTGGATCATGGGCGAGCTGTTTGCCTTGCGCCTCCCGTAACATCACTTCCCGAAGCCGCAATGGGGATAGGTGCACGATTTGCACTGCCGGCAGAGGCCGCCGTGACCCATCAGCGCCAGGTCCTCGCGGCTGATGGTCTCGCCGGCCAAGATGCGGGGCAGGATGAGATCAAAGACGGTGATCTTGTGGAACATGCCGCAGGCCGGCAGACCGAGCACCGGCACCTTGCCGATGCGGGCAACCATGAACATCGCTCCAGGCAGCACCGGGGTTCCATACACCATGTCGGTGGCGCCGGCCTCGGCGATGCCGGTCCTGGTGACATCGTCCGGGTCCACCGACATGCCGCCGCTGGTGACGATG
>DHYT01000025.1:404-3515 GCA_002415465.1 Desulfobulbaceae bacterium UBA5123 | reverse complement strand
CTTCAACCCGTCAAAGGTCGGCCTGGCTCGGGCCTCTGGCCCTCGGGGCTGCGCCCCCGCCATCGGCTGCGCCGATGCGGCCCTATCCCCCATCCGCTGCGCTGCTGTCGGATGGTTACTCGGCCCATCCTGGGCCTCGCCCTTCGGGCCATCGCGCACGGCGCGACGGTCGCCCTCCGCTCCTGCTCCGGGCTCATGGCCGGAAGGCCATTTCGCCTCTGCTTACACGCCGCGGGCGCCTGTCGGCGCCCGCTTCGTGCGTTCCCTGCCGGTCTATTTCGTGGAGGCGTAGGCCTTCAACCCGTCAAAGGTCGGCCTAGCTCGGGCCTCTGGCCCTCGGGGCTGCGCCCCCGCCATCGGCTGCGCCGATGCGGCCCTATCCTCCCTCCACTGCGTTTCGGTCGGATGGTCATGGCCTGCGGCCATTCCGCCTCTGGTACACGCCGCGGGCGCCTGTCGGCGCCCGCTTCGTGCGTACCCTGCCGGTCTACTTGGCGGAGGCGTAGGCCTTCAACCCGTCGAAGGTCGGCTTCATGGCCTTCTCGCCCTTGTGCCAGTTGGCGGGGCAGACTTCGCCGTGCTCTTCGGTGAAGTCGATGGCGTCGAGGAGGCGGAGAACCTCGTCCACGTTGCGACCCAGGTCATTGTGGTTCACGGTGATGTGCTTCAGCTCGCCATTGGTGTTGAGGATGAACAGGCCGCGCAGGCTGATGCCGGCGGGGAGCAGGACGTTGTAATCCTCGCTGATGGTCTTGTTCAGGTCGGAGACAAGGGGGAAGGCCACGCCCTGGATGCCGCCCTCCTTGCGGGGGGTGTTGGCCCAGGCCCAGTGGCTGAAGTGGGAGTCCACGCTCACGCCGATGATCTGAGTGTTGCGGCTCTCGAACTCCTTGATGGCGTCGGAGAAGGCCAGGATCTCCGTGGGGCACACAAAGGTGAAGTCGAGGGGGTAGAAGAAGAGCACCACATACTTCTCGCGCAGGTCGAAGAGGGTCAGCTCGGCAAAGGTGTTGTCAGGCATGACCGCCTGGGCGGTGAAGTTGGGTGCTTGTTTGGTTACCAGGGTACACATGCGGTATTCCTCCGATAGAGTGAAAGGATGATGGTTGATTAGATGGCGGCGCGTCCGGCCGCGGTGATGGCATACTTGCAGCGGGCCGGGCTCTCGATATGGCCGCTGTTCTTGAGCGCGGTCAGTTTGCAGCTTACCGCTTTGCTCTCCATGCCGCACGCGGCGGCGATCTCTTTGCACGCGCACGGTTCAGACTGGCCGGCCATGGCGGTGAGAATCTTCTTCTGCTCGGCGCTCAGTTCACTTTTGCAGCCACATTTTTTTGTTGCACAACCCATCGTATGCCTCCGTTGGAATGATTTATTGGTACTGGTCGATATCGTTTATGGCGCCAGGCCATGGCGTCATGGTTCTTCCCGGCAGCCGTTGTGCAGATGGCTGCGCTGTTCGCGCTCCGCCTCCAGACGGATCTTGTAGGCGCAGTCCTGNNTTCGTCGGCCAGGATGAGCATGTCCCGGCTCAACTGTATCACCTTGCGGATGTTGGCGTTGTCATCTTGCATGACCGGTACATATTACAAGAGTCGTGCCAGAAGCTATTGTTTCATTGTTTTGGCGTGATTGCAACGGGTTAAGCGCGGCAGGGGATTGGGTGTGGTCGGGCCGTGATGGTGTCTCATGGCCAGGTGCCGAGACAGTCGTTGGCCGGTGGGAGGCGGTGTGACGGGTGTGTATTGCTTGTGGTGCGGGGGATTGCATGTGTGTCTCGGATTGTGAGACAAGTGTCTTTGTGGATTGATGGTGAGACACTGTCCCGGATGCCGTCGAGGCATCCGGGACGGGGTTTATTGCGTAAGCAGGCTTGCCACGTTCAGTTCGCCGGCATAGCGGGTCACCCCGCTGACCAGTTCCTGGGCGACGTCGGCAAGGTATTGCGGGTTCTTGAGGCGTTGGGCCTCGGCCGGGTTGCTCAAAAAGGCGATCTCGGTGNNACGAAGGGGGCGCGTTTGACCCCCAGATTCTTGACATTCTGGTAGCGGTTGGAGAGGCCGCTGATCATGTTCGCCTGCACGCATTCGGCCAGCTTGGCCGATTCGTTGACCTTGGTGGACTGGATCAGGTCCATGAGGATCGCCTGCAGATTGCTCATCTGCCCGGCGGAGGTGGCGTTTTCGCGGGCCGCCACCTGCATGGCGTCGCTGGTTCTGGCCAGATCGAGGAAGTAGGTCTCGATGCCGGTGGCCTTGGGGGTGGGGGCGGCGTTGACGTGAATGGAGACGAAGAGGTCGCCCTTGTTGGTGTTGGCGATGGCGGTCCGTTCCTCCAGGGGCACGAACACATCGCGGTCGCGGGTGAGAACCACCTCGCAGTGCAGATTCTCGCGGAGGATGGCGGCCGCGTTGAGGGCCACCGCGAGGGTGATGTCCTTTTCAAGCAGGCCGTCCGGCCCCACCGCGCCGGGGTCCTTGCCGCCGTGGCCGGGGTCGATCACCACCCGCTTGACGCCAAGCCCGAGTTGCTGGGCGAGGCTCGGGGCATCCGGCATCGGTTTGGCCGGGCTTGTCTTTCCCGGCGTTTTGGCAGGCGCCGGAGCCGGTGCCGGAACTCCAGCCGGAGCCGGAGTCGGAGTCTGAGGCGGCACGGCCTTGGCTGTCGCCGCCGGCCGGTCGCCCTTGACGTCGATAACGACCCGGAAGGGGTTTTCCAGGCTGAAGATCTTGTGGTCGGAGATGGACTCGATATCCAGCACCACCCGCACCGTGTCCGGCGCAAACTGGGCGCTGCGGACCTGCTTGAGCAGGCCGTCGCCGATGGCGATGGAGGCGGTGTAGCCGGGGGTGACGCGGCAGTTGTCGAGATCCACGTAGAGACGGCGGGGCAGGTTGCCGTTCTTGGGCAGCAGCGATTTCTTGAAGGCCACCGGTTTTGAGGTCTCGATGACGATGCGGGTGTAGTCGTCGGTGGACCAATGCTTGAGGGGTTCGATCACCGCCATCTCGGCAATGGAAACCGGGGCCGCCGGGGCTGCGGCCTTAGCAGGCGGAGGCGGCGCAGGCGGTTCAACGGCTTCGGCTTCGTGGGGCGCGGAGGGCTGCTGTT
>DHYT01000025.1:0-306 GCA_002415465.1 Desulfobulbaceae bacterium UBA5123 | reverse complement strand
GTCGTCGGCGAGGGTGTGGCGGGGAAAGCGGGTGGTCAGATCCCGGTAGCAGGTGATGGCCATGGCCCGGTCCATGGGGTTGTCGGCAAGCCCGGCCCGCTCCTCGTGGAGAAAGCCCAGCATGAAGAGACAGGCCGGGGCCAGGGTGTGATCGGGGTTGGCGTCGTAGATGGCCTGGAACTGCTGCAGCAGCTTCGGCAGCTCCTTGCCGTCGCTAAGCTTGTTGTTGCTGTCGGTGAGGTTGTGATACGCGGCCCGCGCCATCTGGTAGCGTTTGGCAAGAAGCTGGTCGTCGACCTTCTTGGC
>DHYT01000200.1 GCA_002415465.1 Desulfobulbaceae bacterium UBA5123 | reverse complement strand
ATCCACTACGACCGGTGGTGGAACGCCGCCCGCGAGGAACAGGCCACCTCCCGCGTCCATCGCATGGGCCAGCGCCATGTGGTGCAGACCTTCAAACTGATCACCGTCGGCACCCTGGAGGAAAAGATCCACCAGCTCATCGAGCAGAAGCGGAATCTGGCCCTGCATCTGGTGCGGGAAGACGACGATGCGATCATCAAACGGCTGAGCCGCGAGGAGTTGCTCGAGCTCCTGCAATGGGACCGCCACCGCTAGCCGCCCGCCAAAAAAAATTGCCGCCGGCAACCTCCCGCAATATCGAACAGTTAGCCCAACAGAGGCGTGATCGTCACCGCCCGCAACAAAAAACCGCCTTGTTTGCCGAACAAACGCCGTGATAGATTTTCAACTACATCGCATTGCTTTGCAGGCGCCGGCTATCGCACCGCCTGTTCCTCTTTGCGCGAAGGAGATCTCCATGAAAACGCTCTATGTCGGCAACCTTCCCGAAGACTCAAACGCCAACGACCTGCGCCGCCTCTTCGCAAGCCAGGGACCGGTCCACGGCGTCACCCTGATCATCGACCGCAACACCGGCAAGCAGCGCGGCTTCGGCTTTGTCGACATGGACGATCTGGCGGCAATCAACGCCATCTCCACCCTGAACCGGCAACGCTTCGGCGACCGCCTGCTGACGGTAAGCGAAGCCTCGACCCGTTCCTGGCAGCCGCCCCGCCGCCTGCGCTACAAAACGGAATAGCTTGCCCCGGCTCCCGTCTCGGGACGGCACCCTCCTGCCGCCTGGGTAGCCGGTCCAAGGGCCGCGACGATCATACTCTCGTCGCGGCCCTTTTTACGTGCCACCGCCAATCACGGGGGGACAAACAACATGCGCAGCGAAGATCTTCTTCGGTTCAGCGGCCGGGCCATCCTCTCCTACCGCTTCCGCACCGTGCTGATGCTCACCGCCATGGCCATCGGCGTTGCCTCGGTGGTGGTGCTGATCTCGCTGGGTGAATCGGCCCGCCGTTACGTTGCCGACCAGTTCTCCTCCCTGGGCACCAACCTGCTCATCGTTCTGCCGGGCCGCTCCGAAACCGTCGGCGGCCCGCCGCCGCTGCTGGGCGCCACCCCCCGCGACCTCACCCTGGATGATGCCATCGCCCTCTCTCGGGCCGGCGGCGTTGCCCGCGTCTCCCCCATCGTCGTAGGCTCGGCGCCTGTCTCCCGCCGCCAGCTGGAGCGGGAGGTGATGGTCATCGGCGCCACCGCCGAACTTGCCCCCATGCGCAACCTGAAAGTGAGCCAGGGGGGCTTCCTGCCCGCCGGCGACCCGGAGCGGGGGGGCAACATCTGCGTACTGGGCAGCAAGCTCAAGATGGAACTCTTCGGCAACGAGAACCCCCTGGGACAATGGGTCCGGATCGGCGACCGCCGCTTCCGGGTCATCGGCATTCTTGCCGCCATGGGGATGGCCATGGGCGATGATATCGACGAAACGGTCACCATCCCGGTGGCCACCGCCCAATCGCTGTTCAACACCGCCTCCCTGTTCCGCATCCTCATCGAGGCCACCGACGGCAACGCCATCGCCAAGGCCAAGGAAACCATCCGCGCCACCATCACCCAGCGCCACGAAGGGGAAGACGACATCTCCGTCATCAGCCAGGATGCGATCCTGGCCACCTTCAACCGCATCTTCCGCGCCCTGACCGCGGCGGTGGGCGGGATCGCCGCCATCAGCCTGCTGGTTGCCGGCATCATGATCATGAACGTGATGCTGATCGCGGTTTCCAACCGCCGGTCCGAGGTGGGGCTGCTCAAGGCGCTGGGAGCGCCCCGCCGCCAGATCCTGCGCATATTCCTCGCCGAATCCGCCCTGCTGTCACTGAGCGGGGCGTTCCTGGGGCTGCTGGCGGCCATGGCCGGCCTGCAACTCCTGAACACGCTGTGGCCGGAGTTCTCCATTCGCCCGGTGCCATGGGCCGCGGCGCTGGCCGCCGCGATGGCCCTTGCCACCGGCCTGCTCTTTGGCGTTCTGCCGGCCCGCGCGGCCGCCCGCCTGCCGCCGGCCGAGGCCTTGGCGCGCCGATAAGGGGAACCCATGCGAATCAACGATTTCATCCTGCTCACCACCGGCGCGGTCCGCACCCAGCGGTTGCGAAGCCTGCTCACCGCCCTCGGCATCGGGGTCGGCATCGCGGCGGTGGTGCTGCTCACCTCGGTGGGCGAAGGGGTGCATCGCTTCGTCCTGGAAGAGTTCGCCCAGTTCGGCACCAACCTGATCGGCATCACCCCCGGCCGCCAGACCACCCACGGCATCTCCGGGGCCATCATCAGCAACATCCGTCCCATGACCATCGAAGACGCGACGGCGCTCACGCGGCTGCCCAACGTGATCGCCGCCGTGCCATTCGTGCAGGGCAATGCCGAGATCAAGGCCGGCCGCCGCAGCCGCCGCACCTCCGTCTTCGGCACCGGTCCGGCCGTGCCGCAGGTCTGGCAGATTCCGGTGACGGCGGGCCGCTTCCTGCCCGACGACCCGCCCAGGGCTGCGCGCGCCTTCGCGGTCCTCGGCAGCAAGGTCCGCACGGAATTGTTCGGCGGCGACAACCCGCTGGGGCAGCGAATCCGCATCGGTTCCGAACGGTACCGGGTCATCGGGGTGATGGCCGCCAAGGGGCAGATGCTGGGCTTTGACCTTGACGACGCGGTCTATATCCCCACCGCCAAGGCGCTGGCCATGTTCAACCGCGAGAGCCTGATGGAAATCGACCTGCTCTATGCCGCCGACGCCCGCGGCGACGAGCTCGCCCAAGAGATCCGGGCGGTGCTGACAAAACGCCATGGCGACGAGGACTTCACCATCACCACCCAGGAGCAGATGCTTGAGGTGCTGGGGTCGGTGCTGAACATCCTGACCATGGCCGTGGCGGCGCTGGGCTCCATATCGCTGCTCGTCGGCGGGGTGGGGATTCTGACCATCATGAGCATCGCGGTCAACGAACGGACCGGCGAAATCGGCCTGCTGCGCGCCCTGGGCGCCGGCCGTCGCCAGATCCTCGCCCTCTTTCTGGGCGAGGCGGTGGTGCTGGCCGCCATCGGCGGCACCGGCGGCCTGATTCCCGGGGCCCGGGGGGGGGGGGGCCCCCCCGCGGCGGGGCCCGCGCCCGCCCCCCCCCCGGGGTTCCCCGGGCTAGAAACGACGGGGGCCCCCGGGGGGGGGGGGGGAGACGACCCCCCCGGGGCGGGGGGCCCTCCCCCCCCCCCCGGGCGCCGGGCCCCCCCCCCCCNNCACCCACACCTCCTGGGGCTATGTGCTGGCCGCCGAACTTCTCGCCTGTGCGGTGGGGCTTGTGGCCGGGGTTTTCCCGGCCCGCCGGGCGGCGATGCTGCGGCCGGTGGATGCGTTGCGAAGCGAGTAGGCATTGCGTGATAACGACTTGCTTTTATTGGCAATGCACGCTATAACCTCACCAACACTCACCGCAAAACCGTTACCCAAGACAGCAATCGAGGAACAGCAACATGCTCGCAAAGGTTATCAGCAGCGCGGTTGTCGGCGTCAACGGCCTGCTGATCGAGGTGGAAACCGATATCGCCTTCGGGTTGCCGACCTTCATGACCGTCGGCCTGCCGGAGGGAGCGGTGCGCGAAAGCAAGGACCGGGTCAAGGCGGCGATCCGAAACAGCGGCTATGATTTTCCCAACCGGCGGATCACCGTCAACCTGGC
>DHYT01000145.1 GCA_002415465.1 Desulfobulbaceae bacterium UBA5123 | reverse complement strand
ACGAGCATACCATGACACAAGAGTCAGCTCCATTTTACCGAAATTGGCGTGAACTGATCATGCCTGAGCGGCTGCTGCTGGACAAGGAAAGCCATACCAACACGTATGGTAAATTCGTTTGCCAGCCGCTTGAGCGTGGTTTTGCCACCACCATCGGCAACTCCTTGCGGCGGATACTGCTCTCCTCGATTCAGGGCGCTGCGATCACCTCCATCAAGATCGATGGAGCGCTGCATGAGTTTTCGACCATCCCCGGCGTCCTTGAGGATGTGACCGGAATCATCCTGAATCTCAAGGAAGTCCGTTTGAAGCTGAACTCCACGGACGCCAAGGTCGTACGGATTGAGAAGACCACGCCCGGGCCGGTAACGGCAGCGGATATCATCAGTGACGGCACCGTCGAGGTGATGAACCCCGAAAAGCATATCTGCACCATTACCAGCGGCGAGGGCAGGTTCGTCGCCGAACTGGAAGTGCAGTGGGGCAAGGGGTATTCCCCGGCGGAGAGAAATCGGCACGAAGAGCAGAGCATCGGCGTCATTGCCATCGATTCCATCTTCACCCCGATCAAACAGGTAAAAGTCATCGTCAGCCAGGCACGCGTCGGTCAGCAGACCGATTATGACAAGTTGACCATGGAAGTGCATACCGACGGCAGCATCACCCCCGAAGACGCGTTGGCTTATTCGGCCAAGATACTCAAGGAGCAGATGACCATCTTCATCAACTTTGATGAGGACCATGCCGAGCCTGAGGCCGAACATGTCGTGGAGTCGGAATCAACGCCGCTCAACGACAACCTCTATCGCAGTGTCGAGGATCTTGAGCTGTCAGTCCGCTCCGCCAATTGCCTGCGTAACGCCGAGATTCGCCATATCGGCGAACTGGTGCAGAAAACCGAGGCGGAGATGTTGAAGACGAAGAACTTTGGTCGTAAGTCCCTTAACGAGATCAAGCAGTTGCTTTCGGAGATGGACCTTGGCCTGGGGATGAAAATTGAGGGCTGGGAGCCTCCTGCATCTTCCGAGACCGTGGAAGAGTAGAAACGATATAGATTGAGGTTGCAAAATGAGGCATAAGAAGGCAGGAAAACGACTGGGCAGGACCGCTTCTCACAAGAAGGCGATGATCAGGAACATGGTCACCTCGCTGCTTGAGCACGAGCGTATTGTAACCACTGTACCCAAGGCGAAGGAAGTTCGTCGGATCGCGGACAAGATGATCACCCTTGGCAAGAGGGGCGACCTGCATGCGCGCCGGCAGGCACTTTCCTTTATCCGTGATTCAGCCGTGGTTGCCAAACTGTTTGAAGGGCTGAAGGACGAGTACATGGAGCGGAATGGCGGGTATACCCGGATCATCCGTACCGGACAACGTCAGGGTGACGCCGCAGACATGGCGATCCTTGAGCTTGTCAACTACGCCGAAGGCAAGGGCGAGGCGGCAGCAGCCAACTAAGCCGAGACAGCCCCGATACAACAAAAAAGCCGACTGAGTCTATGACTCGGTCGGCTTTTTTTGATTTGAGAAGCAGGCGGTGGTTTAACTGGCGCCAAGCCCCCGGCGGTGTGCGTTTCTGTTTCAGATGGCGTAGATATCTTCGCCGCTGAGGACCCGAATCCCTTCCTTGCTGAGGACGCCCAGCGCCTTGTCCGGATCCGCGAAGCGGAAGATGATCAGCCCGGCATCGCCGGCCTTGTGGACAAAGGCGTACATGTACTCCACCTGCAGGTCGTTGGCCCTGGCGGTGTCGAGGACACTGGCGAGACCGCCGGGCTTGTCCGGCACCTCCAGCACCAGCACCTCGTTTTTGCCGACGGTAAACCCGTTTTCCTGAAGGATTTGCCGGGCCTTCTCGTTGTCGTTGACGATCATTCGCAGGATGGCAAAGGCGGCGGTGTCTGCAAGAGACAGGGCGCGGATGCTGATGCCGTTTTCAGCCAGGATTGCGGTGACATCGGCCAGTCGGCCTGAACCGTCCTCGAGGAATACCGCCAGTTGGTCAACTTTCATGGTGCTCTCATGTCTGTTGAGGGGCAGGTTTGCGTTGATTCCCGCCACCGGGGACGTATATGGTGCGGATTGTTTGCGATTGGGTTGCAGCCGGGCGTGCAGTGCCCGGAAAATGGCCGACCGGGATGGGGTGGCCGCATCTGCCGAGGGCAGATTTTCACTGACGGTGGAAGGTGCTAACATCAAGTGTGCTCGCTTACTGTTTGCCCCTGTGCAGGGGTGGCGTCCTGGCCGGTGAGTGGTCTGCCCGGCAAGGCATAAAAGGCGCTATTTCAGGCTGATACCAAGACCTGTTGTTTACGCAGAGCGGCTTAATACCATGCTTTCCGTCGGCCTGCAACAGGTAACATTGTTTCCTCTTTGGTATCAATATATTAGTCCTGACCCGACGCATTCGCCATGGGCGGAGGGCACGCCGCGCACCGAAGCGGTTTGCGAAAAAAACCTACCATAAGGGGCGAAGGTAAGGTATCTTTACCGCTTTTGTTGACGTGGGTCTACGGGGATTATGCTCTGGGTGAATGAACGGCCGCAGCCCTTTGACGCGGGCATGCGCCTGGCCAATCTGATCGCAGCCGTGAAGCCGGAGGCGGATCTCTTTATCGTCAACGGGTTTCCGGTTGTCGCCGATACCGAGCTGCGGGACGGCGATCACTGCTGGCTGATCAAACGGGGCGAGATCCCTTCCTCCGATGAGATTGACTATCTCCTCCATGCCCGCCATACGCCCGGCGTTCACGCGCGGGTCAGGCAGGCGTCGGTGGGGATCATGGGCCTGGGTGGACTCGGTTCGGCGGTGGCGCTTGCGCTGGCCAGAATCGGCGTCGGCCGGATGCTGCTCGCCGATTTTGATCTGGTTGAGCCCACCAACCTGAACCGGCAGCATTACTTCGTCGATCAGATCGGGATGGCGAAGACGGATGCCTTGCGGGAGACCATTGCCAGGGTCAACCCGCATCTACAGATTGAAACAGTCAACGAACGGCTCACCGCCAAGGCCATCGGCCGACTTTTCGGCGCTGTCGATGTGCTGGTGGAATGTTTCGATGATGCGGTGATGAAGGCCGAGGCCTTGCGGGTGGCGCTTACCGATCTCAAGGGGATCGGGTATGTGGGGGCGTCCGGGGTTGCTGGCTTTGGCGAGAACAATGCCATCCGCACCAGCCGCATCGCCGCCAAGGTTTATCTGGTTGGCGACGGCGAGTCGGCCGCCGCGCCGGGACAGGGGTTGATGGCGCCCAGGGTTGGCATTGCCGCGCATCAGCAGGCCAATCAGGCGGTGCGGATACTGCTTGGCGAGGATTGAGCCAGGCCCAGTCTATGCGAGTCATCCATGAAGATTCTCTGTAACGGTGTCGAGCGCACGCTCGCACCTCAAACAAAACTTGTTGATCTTCTTCACGACCTTGGTCTGGAGCCGGATACGGTGGTGGCCGAGTGCGACGGCGTGATTCTCAGGCGGGAAGCGTATGATACCCATCTCCTGACCGATGGCTCGGTGTTGGAGTTGATTCGATTTGTAGGAGGCGGATGAGATGTTGACCATTGCCGGCAGGGAATTTCGTTCCCGACTGTTCGGCGGAACCGGCAAATTTGCGTCGGCGGAGGTGATGCGTGACGCCCTTGCCGCCTCCGGCACCGAGATGGTGACCGTGGCGTTGCGACGGGTCGATCTTGCCGATCCGGCCGATGATATCATGCGGGTTCTCGACCGGGAGCGTTATCTGCTGCTGCCGAATACCTCCGGCGCCCGCGACGCCGGGGAGGCCATCCGGCTAGCCCACCTGGCGCGAGCCGCCGGCGGCACGCCGTGGCTGAAACTTGAGGTGACCCCTGACCCGCGCACCCTGCTGCCCGATCCGGTTGAAACCCTGAAGGCCACCGAGGAACTCGTCAAGGACGGTTTCATCGTGCTTCCCTACATGAATGCCGACCCCATTCTCGCCCTCCGTCTGCAGGATGTCGGTGCCGCGGCGGTGATGCCGCTGGGCTCACCCATCGGCACCAACCAGGGCATCGTCACCGCCTTCCAGGTACGGATCATCATCGAGCAGGCGCGGGTGCCGGTGGTTGTTGACGCCGGGCTCGGCGCGCCTTCCCATGCCGCTTTAGCCATGGAGATGGGCGCCGATGCGGTGCTGGTCAATACCGCCATCGCCGTCTCCGGCGACCCGGTGCGGATGGCGCGGGCCTTTGCCATGGCGGTGGCGGCCGGGCGTGACGCCTATGAGGCCGGGTTGGGTGAGGCGCGGGACAATGCCAGCGCCTCGTCGCCGGAAACCGGCCTTGACTTCCTGCGTTGAGACCGACGATGTTTGTTACCCCGGAGTTTGAAGACCTGCGCCGCTTGGTCGCTTGCGCCACCGAGGCGGATGTGCGGATGGCATTGCAAAGCGTCCGGCCGGGGGAGCGCGATCTTGCCGCCCTCCTCTCCCCCGCCGCCGAACCGTTTCTCGCCGCCATGGCCTCACGCTCCGCAGCCGCCACCGGTCAGCGGTTCGGGAAAACCATCCAGATTTACGCACCGTTGTACGTGTCCAATCTCTGCGCCAACCGGTGTCTGTACTGCGGATTTTCCGCTGAAAACCGCATTGAGCGTCGCGCGCTCAGCCTGGATGAGGCCGAGGCCGAGGCGGTGCTGCTGCAGAAGCGTGGTTTTAATCACCTGCTGTTGGTTTCCGGCGAGGCGCCGGCGGTGGGCGTCGAGTACCTTGAAGCCCTGGCCGTGCGTCTGCGGGATCGTTTTGCCGCCATCTCCATCGAGGTGCAGCCCCTTGAAACCGAGGGGTACGCGAGGCTTTTCAGGGCCGGCATCACCGGGGTCGCGGTCTATCAGGAAACCTATGATCGCGTCACCTATGGCCGGATGCATCCGGCCGGGCCAAAGAGCGATTATGTATATCGTCTTGCCACCCCGGCGCGCGGGGCAGCGGCGGGGTTGCGCGAGGTCGGCATCGGCTTTCTGCTGGGGTTGAGTGACTGGCGTGCCGAAGGGCTCGCGGTGGGGCTGCATCTTGCCTGGCTGCNNTCCTTCTGGCGGACCGCCTTTACCGTCTCCTTCCCCAGGATGCGCCCGGCGGCTGGCGGTTTTCAACCGCCGCAGCCGGTGAACGAGCGCCAGTTGACCCAGTTGCTGTTCGCCTTGCGGATCTTTGACCCCGATCTGGGGCTGGTGCTTTCCACCCGCGAGGACGCCAGGTATCGGGACGGGATGATCGGTTTGGGGCCAACCCGTTATTCGGCCGGCTCATGCACCGCTCCGGGCGGCTATGGGCGGCCGGAAGAGGGGGCCGGCGAACAGTTCAGCGTCGGCGA
>DHYT01000240.1:10040-10270 GCA_002415465.1 Desulfobulbaceae bacterium UBA5123 | reverse complement strand
GGAGGACGACTACCGCAAGGCCCGTGAACTGGGGGTGATCTTCAGCCGCTATACCCCGGACCAGCCGCCGCTGGTAACCACCGGCAAGGGCGGCCGCAGCAGGCCCAAGATCACCTTCTTTGATCCGCTGCTGGGCGAGGAACAGACGCTTACCACCGATCTGCTGGTACTCGCCACCGGCATCGAAGCCGATGACCCCGCGCCCTTGGCCAAGATGCTCAAGGTGCCGG
>DHYT01000240.1:0-9863 GCA_002415465.1 Desulfobulbaceae bacterium UBA5123 | reverse complement strand
CCGCCTCCTGCAAGGGGTGCGGGGTCTGCGCCGCCCGCTGCCCGACCTTGGCCATCGACATGGGCCGCTTCAGCTATGACGCCATCCTGGCCCAGATTCAGGCCTTCAATCCCCAAGGAGGAGAACAATGACCACCGCCTACAACCCCCATATCCTGGGTTTTTTATGTAACTGGTGCTGCTACACCGCCGCTGATTCGGCCGGGGTCGGCCGCTTTCAGTATCCGCCCAACCTGCGGGTGATCCGAATCATGTGCACCGGCCGTCTCGATCCATCCTTCCCCCTGGAGGGGCTGGCCAACGGCGCCGACGGCATCTTTGTCGGCGGCTGCCATCCCGGCGAATGCCATTATCAGGACGGCAACTACCACGCCCTGGTTTCCGCCGCCCTGGTCCACGAGATGCTGGAACGGCTCGGTATCGCCCGTGAGCGGTTTTTGATCGACTGGGCCTCGGCCGCCGAAGGGCCGAACTTTGTCAAGATCATCACCGCCTTCACCAACCGGGTGGCAACCTTGGGTCCCTTGGGCGCGGCCGAGGGCAAGGATCCGGAGCTGCTCCGCCACCAACTGGCCGAAGCCGCCGAGGCGGCCAGGGGGCGCAAGCTCCGCACCGGCTTGCTCAACGCCTCCAGGCAGATGATGCAATCCCGTGATTTCTCAAGAGACGGTATTGCTGCGCTGGTCCAGGAGAAATGCGCCAAAGGGCTGTCAAGCTGATGCGGATCAACGACGGCGTCACCATGGGCAAGGCAGGTTCGACTGCAGTGCCGATCCTGCATGGGCTTGCGGCGAGTGTACCTTGGCGGGAAGAAGGTGATGGCCGGTGACGGTATGGAGAGTGAAGCCGTGGGCCCTGGTCGCTGGTAAAGAGTCTCGCATCGGTATCAGCGGCAAGGGAGAGGGTGCCTGTGAATATATGATTGGACATTCAAAATCAACTAGAGAGGCAAAAAATGATTGAAATTACTGCATTGGCGGCGGAAAAGATTTCCGCCTATCTTATCGAAAATAACCTTGACGCCCCGATCCGGATAGCGGTCATGAGCGGCTGTTGTGGCCCGTCTCTGGGACTTGCGGTGGATAAACGCCAGGAAGATGATTACTGCCACGAAGGTGCCGCGATCACCCTGATTATTGATAAGGCGTTGGCGCAAACCTGCGGCAAGGTGACGGTGGATTGTCAGGAAAAGGATTCGGGATGCGGATGCAGCGGCGGCGGGTTTTCCATCACCTCTGAAAAACCGTTGCCGGCAAGCACCGACAGTTGCGGCAGCTCCTGCTCAAGCGGCGGCTGCGGTTGCTGATTTATTATTGAGACCTTACCGAGAGGAACGATCATGAAGAAACACCTTGTATTTTCGCTGTTGGCCGCCTTTTTGATTATGGCGTCGCAGGCATACGGCAAAACCGTCACCGGCATTATCAACATGGATTTTGATCTCTCCCGGCAGCCCGCCGGGCAGGAGGTGCAACTGTGGATACCGTACCCGGTTGCCGATGCGGACCAGAACATCGCCAAGGTCAAGATCTCCGGCAACTATGCCGAAGTCGCGGTCTATGCCGACCGGGTCCACAAAACTCCCATGCTCTATGCACGCTGGGGCAAGGAGGCGACCAGCCGCATCCTTGCCTTCTCGTTCCAGGCCGAACGGGCGGAGGTGATCCACGGTGATTTCCCGGCCCAGGAGGCGGCCTGGGATCCCGCCGATTACGCGTGCTATCTCGCCCCCACCGCTCTTGCGCCCAAGAGTGACGAAATTACGGCCCTGGCGGCCAAGATCACCAAAGGTAAACACGGGGTGCTGGCCAAGGCCCGCGCCATCTATGACTGGACGGTGGAAAACACCTATCGCAACCCTAAAACCCGTGGCTGCGGCAAGGGTGATCTCTGTGTATTGCTCAAGGACCCGGGCGGCAAGTGCGCCGACATCAGCTCCATCTATGTCGCCCTGGCCCGTGCCGCCGGGGTGCCGACCAGGGAGGTCTTCGGCATCCGCATGGGCAAGGAGGCCAGTCAGGATATCACCGGTTGGCAGCACTGCTGGGCCGAGTTCTATCTGCCCGGCCACGGCTGGGTGGCGGTGGATCCGGCCGACGTCAGGAAGAAGATGCTGGTGGAGAAACTGGAACTCAACGATGCCAAGACCAAGGAATACCGTGAGTACTTCTGGGGCGGGGTCGATCCGTACCGGATCAAGCTTGCCGAGGGGCGCGACCTTACCCTCAACCCCGTGCAGCACGGCGAACCGGTCAACTACCTGATGTATCCCTTTGCCCAGGTGGGGGCCGCCACCATCGATTGGCTCGATCCCGACAACTTCAGCTACAGCATCTCCTATCATCAGCTTGCCGACGGCGGTTATGGCTTGATCGACACCGAGAGCCTCAAAAAAATGCTGGACGGCAAGGCAGCGCTCACCGTGGTCGACGCCAGGAACCCCGAGGAGTTTCAGGAGGTGCATGTGCAGGGGGCGATCAGCGTGCCGGTGAAGCAGTGGGAGGAGTTCGCTGCACGCCTGCCTGCCGACAAATCATCCCGGCTCATCTTCTACTGCAACGGCATCAAGTGCGGCAAGAGCAAGAAGGCGGCGGCCAAGGCGATGGCCGAAGGCTATGACAACGTTTATGTCTATGCCGACGGGATGCCGGTTTGGGAAGAGAAGGGGATGCCCATCTATGCCGGGCCGGATTACGAGAAGCGTATTGAAACCAGCAAGATTTCCCCTGCGGACCTGCAGGCGCTGATGAGGAGCGGGGGGGACAGCTCGACGGTGGTCGATGTCCGCGACCCGGAAGAGTTCAAGGAAGGGCATATCGCCGGGGCGATTAATGTCCCGGTGGCGCTATTTGCCTCCCAATCCGGGGCGCTCGACAATGAAAAACGGATCATCGTTTACTGCAATTCCGGCGGCCGCAGCTACAACGCCTACCGGAAGTTGATGAAGCTTGGCTACAAGAAGATCAACCAAGCCATTTTTGCCGATTGGCAAGCGGCGGGACTGCCGGTTGAGAAACCATAGCATCTCTCCTTGGCAAGGAGAATGGCCAAGGAGAACCCAGGAGCGGAGGGGCAGAGAAGGGGCCGTCGCCTTTGCCTCTCCGTCCGTATCGACATGTACCGGCCGGCGGGCCCACGCTTATCTCACCAGGCAGGGCCGGTGATACTGAAAAGGTGGGGGGAGGGTTGAATTCTCTCGCGCTGCCCCAGGGTTCTACGGTAAGGGTGTGTAAACGCCAGACGTTTGCCCCATTTCGCCATCAATGCGTGAAAGCATCATTGACGCCGCCTCAGGCGTTGCAGCGGGCAACCTGCACAGACCTTCGGGAACAGACAAATGATCATCGACACCCTCGACAACGCCTCTTTGTATGCCCCTCTTGGCCGGCGCATCGCCGCCGCCCTGGACTACATCGGGAACACGGATTTTTCGTCCATGGCCGTCGGCAAACACCCCATCGACGGGGAGCGGCTCTTTGCCATCGTCAACGAATACCAGACCATCCCCTGTCGCGAGGTGGAACTGGAAGGGCACCGCCGCTATATCGATGTCCAGTATCTGGTTTCCGGCGCTGAAAGCATCGGCTATGCGCCTCTCAATGGTCAGCCCCTGCTCAAGGAATATGACGGCAACGACGATTACGCCCTCTATCGCGGCGAGGCGACCTTTGTCCGGATCAGCGCCGGCATGTTCGCCATCCTCTATCCCCACGATCTCCACATGCCATGTATCGGCGAGCCGCCGGCAGCGGTGCGCAAGGTGGTGGTCAAGGTGATGATCTGAAGGAAGAGGCGCGTAACGGGTGCCGTACCGGAGGTTACTCGACAGACGTGCAGTGACCCGGCGCCCAGGCGGCCAAGGTTGATCGCAGCTTGTCTTCAGCCGCAGGCAAGCTGCTTGGCGACGACCTCAATCAGTTCGTCGGGCCGGATCGGCTTGGAGAGATAATCGTCCATGCCGGCGTTGAGGCACCGCTCCCGGTCGCCTTTGAGGGCATGCGCGGTGAGCGCGACAATGGGGATGCGGCCGCCATGTTCCTGTTCCTTGGCGCGGATGGCGGCGGTGGTCTGGTAGCCGTCCATCTCCGGCATCTGGATATCCATCAGGATGAGGTTGAAGGCGTCGGTTGGAAACAAGGCCAAGGCGGCTTGGCCGTCTTCGGCCGTCGTAACCCGCCAGTTTTGCTGCTTGATAATCTCACAGGCCAGGGTCCGGTTGATGTATTCATCCTCGACCAGCAGGATGTGCAGATCAGCCAGGTCGATCTTTGTCGCTCCCGGCAGGGTTTTTTCCTGCCGCTGCATTTCTCGGCAGGCCTGGGCACCGGTCCCGAAGCGGGCGGTAAAGTAAAAGGTCGTGCCATGTTGTTGCAGGCCTTCTTCCGTTGCCGGCCCGGCCTTCACCGTGGCGCTTTCAAGCCATATCTCTCCATCCATCAAACCGACCAGTTGGGAGCAGATCGTCAGGCCGAGCCCGGTGCCGCCGAACCTGCGCGTGAAGGAGCCGTCGGCCTGACAGAAGGGCTTGAAAATGGTCTCGCGTTTATCCGCTTCGATGCCGATGCCGGTATCCCGGACCGCGAAACGGAGTCGAACCGTACCGTCCTGTTCTGTAAGCCGGCAGATGTGCAGGTTTACCGATCCCTGCTCGGTAAACTTGAGAGCGTTATTGATCAGGTTGATGACGACCTGCACCAATCGGCCGGGATCGCCGACAAGGGTGTCGGGGACATCCTCGTCGATCCGCCATTTGAGGGCCAGTGATTTCTCCTCCGCCTTGATCAGCAGGAGGCTCAAGGCGCTGTCGATGGTCCCTCTGAGCGAGAACGCCGTTTCTTCCAGTTCGAGTTTACCCGCTTCGATCTTTGAAAAATCAAGGATGTCGTTGACGATGTTGAGCAGCCGGTCCGCCGAATCCTTGATCATGGTCAGGAAATCCCGCTCCTTCGGCGAGGTGATCTGCTGTCGGACGACGTCGGTAAAGCCGATGATGCCGTTCAGGGGGGTGCGGATCTCATGACTCATGTTGGCCAGGAATTCACTCTTGGCGCGGCTTGCCGCTTCGGCATCCTCCTTGGCCCTTAGAAATTCGCGGTTGCGCGTGGCCAGTTCCCTCTGCGCCTGTTTCCGGCTTTTTTCCTCCATGTTGCGACGCATGATTTCGTTGAGAACCGGCGCCACGTGACGGGCGATGGTTTCCAGAAGTTGCAGGTCGTCGTCGATGAAGCCGGTGTCCTTGTTTGCCACCTGCAGGGTGCCGATCAAGCGCTTTTTGTGAAGGATGGGCACCCCCAGCCAGTTGTGAATGGAAAGATGCCCGTCCGGGGTGGCAAAGGGATGGTTGGCCGATATGGTCTCGTTGGTCAGTAAGAGCTTGTTCCAGGCCCCTTGCCATTGTTTGCGCGGCAGAATGAGCTGTTTTTTTGCCATCTCACAACTTCCGCCATCGGTTCTGGTCATCGTCTGGCAAACCATCTCGCCGTTATCGCCGAGATAGCTGAAGATGCCGAGCCGGCATTGCAGGCTCTCGATAATGACCTGCAGAACCTCCCCGTACATCTCCTTGCCGGAAACGGTGAGAAATACATTGGCGATCCGGTTGCGGATGGAGAGCTCCCGTTCCCTTTTCCGTAAATCATCCTCGGTTTCCTTGCGGGTCAGGATTTCCTTGATCAGTTCGCTGTTGACCCTGGCCAGATCGGCGGTTTGATCGCGAATCCGTTCTTCAAGCTTGCGGTTGGCGAGCTGCAGCTCGATCTTGGCAATCCTGCGATCTTCATAGAGCTGGGCGTTGCGGATTGCCGAGCCAACCTGCGTTCCAACCGCGCCGACCAGGGTGACGTCATCTTCCGAGAGCGTTACCGGGAAACGGGTCAGGATATTCATGACGCCGATGATCTCCTCGGCCACATGGATGGGGACGCCGATGTAGGAATTCAGGTTCTCTTCGCAAACGACAGGGCGGGCAATGCGCGGGTCATGCGAGGAATCCTCGGCTATGAAGATTGGCTTGCCGTTTATGGCGATGGCGCCGGTCAACCCCTCGCCCGGACTGATGTTGCGATCCCTGAATTCGGCGATGAAACGGTCGGAAAGACCGGCGGAGGCGGCCCAGCAGAACTGCCCGCTTTCGGGATTTTTAAGAAAGATCATCCCCACCGAGGCGGAAACGGTCTCAAGGGTCCCGTTGAGGATACGCTCAAGAACCTGATTGAGGATGAGGGAACTGTTGGCAAGCTTGGCAATCCTGCTTATCGCTTCCACCTGAAGGCGGTAGGCTTGGGATTTGCTTTCCTTCGTCGCATCGGTTGGCCGTGGCTGAAAAACATACATCCGCATCCCCTGGGGGCGAAGGATACGGCTGATCCTCGCGGAAAAAAGACATTTCCGTCCGTTGACACCCCGCCGAGACACCGTGATGCCGTTTATCTCCCTTTGCGTGTCCAGAAGGCTGTTGTCAACGAGCATGCCGCCGATAAGATCCTGGATGGATGATTTTTCGTTGATCTCTTCGGGGTGGAAGTCAAGAACGGCTGGGGCGTTGGGGGAGGCTGAAAGGATCGTGCCGTGGTCATCGGTGAGGAAGACCGCCTCGGAGAGATGGGCAAAGACAGCGTGATAAAGATTGTCGTCGTACACCATGGCTGCTCCGGGAAGTTTGCAGACATTTGTTGACGCCGTTATCAGGCGGAAATGACATGGAAAATATGTTACTCATACTCCCGGCAGGATGCATATATGCAAGCGACGCAGGCAGTAAACAAGAAATAGGTACGATTTTTATTGTGATCTGCGAAATATCATACATGCCTATTTAGAGATGTTGCAAATTTTTTTAATGGTCGCCGGGATGACATCTTGGACTGAGACCAAGATGGAACCATGAGTAAAAAAATACCGACGGATTGTCAGGGGGCGGGGGGGAGCAGTTTTTGGACCTTGTCGATCAACAGTGAAGCGGTGAAAGGCTTGATGATGACATCGTTGGCGCCTCTTTTTACCACCTCAAGGATTTGTTCCACTTTCTTTTCGTTGGTCAGCATGATGAAGGGAATGGATTGCAGTTTACTGTTCTTCCTGACCGCCTGCAGCATTTCCATTCCCGACATGTTGGCCATGGTTAAATCACAAAGGATAAGGCCGATTTTGTGCGCGGCGGGCTTCAAGCCCTCTTTCAGGGCATGCAAACCCTCAGCCCCGTCCCGCGCCACCACCATATTCTTGTAGCCTGCCGACTTGAGCATTTGCCTGATGGCGGTTCGCATCGAGGTGGAACCATCCACGATCAGGATCGGTGTATCCAATGGCATGAATATCTCTCCATGGTAATTAGTTGCATAACGATAACCGTTTTATTCTAAGGAAAAGTTTTCCGAATGTTCAATAAAATACTTAATAGATGTGAATTTAAAAAATGCCAGCATCGGCGGAGGACCTCATGCGCCTTACGCCCTGCCGGAAAATATACCCTTGCCGACGGGTGATGATCCCGATACTGTGGCAGCAACCGTAAATCACGCCTGGAGCAACGCCCCATGTCCGACCAAATTCAGCCCGGAGCCCGCCGCCGGTATCGCCTGATCCTTGAGTATGACGGCACCGGCTTCAGCGGCTGGCAGAAGCAGAACGACGCCCGTACCCTGCAAGGGGCGCTGCTGTCCGCCGCAGCCGAGATATTCAACGACCGGCATGTGGATGTTCAGGGCCACGGCCGCACCGATGCCGGGGTCCATGCGGTGGCCTATACCGCTCATCTTGAAACCGGCGGCGATTCGCTGCCGCTTCCGTCCCTGGTGGAGCGGTTCAACGAACTGCTGCCCGCCAGCATCGCGGTGCTGGGGATTGCCCCTTGTCATCCGCGTTTTCATGCCCGGCACAGCTGCATCGGCCGGAGCTATATCTATCAGATCGCCAAACGCAAATCCGCCTTTCATAAGAAATACGTCTGGTGGGTGAAGGAGCCCCTGGACACCCGGGCCATGGCCGAGGCGTCGCGGCTTTTTGCCGGCATGCACGATTTCGCAGCCTTTGCCGAGAAGCAAGAGTTGAAGAAATCCACCAAGGTGTTCCTGAACGGGATTTTTCTCTACGAGGATGAGGAGATGCTGCGGCTGCGGGTGGTGGGGTCGCACTTCCTTTGGCGGATGGTGCGGCGGCTTGCCGGCGTGCTGGTTGAGGTGGGGAAGGGCAATCTCGGCCGCGAGGAGGTGGCGGACTGCCTGAGCGGCGCCTCCGAGGTGCCCGGCCGACTCACCGCCCCGGCCTCAGGCCTCTTCTTCGAGCAGGCCTTCTATGACGAAGCCGAGTTTGCCGATTTCCTGGCACGTGCGGCGGCGGACGCCCTCAACTAATGGGGAAAAGGCACTGGGCAGGGCTCAGTCGCGGTCGTTTTTCGTTCCCTTCTGCTGCCGGGCGGCGGAAGGAAGGCGCAGGTCCATGATTTTGCCCTGCGTTGAAAGGATTAACATCCGTGGTTCATCCTCGATCCGCACCGGCTGCGGCAGGATATGCCGCTGGAGCAGCACCTGGATCTGTCGCGGCGTGAGCTCTACGCCGCGACACTCAGGTTCAAGCACGAAGTCGCACCCCTCCTTCCATCCCGAGCAGCCATAGGCGCGGTTCCCCCTGATTATCTCCCGGCCGCAGATCGGGCAGCCGCCCCAGCGGCCCGGCTCCAGTTGCTCCGCGCCGCTCTGTTCGATGAGGGTGCGGATGTAGCCCGCAATCCCGGCCATGAAGGCGTCGGCGTCAAGCTGACCGCGTTCGATCTGTTTGAGCTTTTCCTCCCATTCCCCTGTCATTTCGGGCGATTTGAGCAACGGGTCGCGGATCAGGGCGATGAGGCAGCGGCCCATGTCGGTGCAGCGGAGCTGCTTTTTCTCGCGGCGGATATAGTTGCGGTTGAGCAGGGTTTCGATGATCGCGGCGCGGGTGGCCGGGGTGCCGATGCCGCGTTCCTTGAGCGCTTCGCGCAAGGCATCATCCTCGACAAATTTACCCGCCGCCTCCATGGCCCCGAGCAGCGAGTTTTCGTTGAAATGGCTGGGGGGCTTGGTTTTGCCCTCGTGCAGAAACGGCTCATGGGGCCCGGATTCGCCTTCTGCAAAGTCCGGCAGGGTCTGCTCGTCGGCGGAGTCCTGGGCCGGTTTCTTTTTCTGGAAGAGGATGGTCCAGCCCGGTTTGAGGATCTGGGTGCCCTTGGCCTCGAACTTCACGCCGTTACTCACCCCGTCCACGGTGGTGATCTTCTTCACGCAGGGTGGGTGGAAGGCGGCGATGAACTGGGTGGCGACGGCATCGTAGACCAGTTCATCGTTTGCGCCCATCTGTCCCGGCTTGACGCCGGTGGGGATGATGGCGTGGTGATCGGTCACCTTGCCGTCGTCGATGATCCGCTTGCTGAACGGCAGCTTGGCGAGGTTGAGCGGCTCGATCTGTTCCGGCCGCAGGGGCTTGAGCTGGGCCAGGATCTTGGGTATCCGCGGCTTCATATCCTCGCTCAGGTAGCGGGAATCGGTCCGGGGATAGGTGACCAGCTTCTTCTCGTAGAGGTTCTGGGTGGCGGCCAGGGTATCGGCGGCCGAGAGCCCGTGCAGCTTGTTCATCTCGCGTTGCAGGGTGGTAAGATCAAAGAGTTGCGGCGGCTGTTCCTTCTTTTCCTTGCCGGCGACCCCGGTGATCGCAAATGGCTGGCCCACGACCTTGTCCAGCAGGGCCTGCGCCTTTTCGGGCTTTTCAAAACGCTTGCCCGGATACTTGAACACCACCTCCCGGTAACGGGTGGAGAGTTCCCAGAACGACTGCGGGCGGAACTGGAGGATGGCGTCGTCGCGTTCGACAATCATCGCCAGCACCGGGGTCTGC
>DHYT01000050.1 GCA_002415465.1 Desulfobulbaceae bacterium UBA5123 | reverse complement strand
TCCATGAACTGCCTCACCGAGGCGCTGGGGCTGGGACTGCCCGGCAACGGCACCATCCCGGCGGTTTCCGCCGCCCGCATCCGCCTCGCCAAGCAGGCGGGGATGGCGGTGATGCACCTGCTGGCCGAGGATATCCGCCCCCGCGACATCGCCACCCGCGAGGCATTTGAAAACGCGATGGCGGTGGACATGGCCCTGGGCTGCTCCACCAACACCGTCCTCCACGTCCCGGCGGTGGCCCGCGAGGCCGGGGTCGACCTGCCCCTCGCCACCTTCAACGAGGTCAGCGTCCGCACCCCGCATCTCTGCAGCCTGATCCCCGGCGGCCCGCACAGCATGCAGCAGCTCGACGAGGCGGGCGGCGTGGCCGCGGTGATGAGCGAACTGGAAGGGCTCCATCAGGATGTCATGACCGTCACCGGCAAAAGCCTGCGCGAAAACCTCGAGGGCGTGGTCTCCCGCAACGCCGAGGTGATCCGGCCGCTTGCCAACCCCTACCACAAGGTGGGCGGCATCGCCATCCTCTACGGCAACCTGGCCCCGGACGGCGCCGCCATCAAGCAGTCGGCGGTGGCCGACGAGATGCTCAGGCACTCCGGCCCGGCCCGGGTCTTCAACTCCGAGGAAGAGGCGCAGGAGGCGATCCTTGCCGGCAACATCAAGTCCGGCGACGTGGTGATCATCCGCTACTGCGGCCCCAAGGGCGGCCCCGGCATGCCGGAGATGCTCTCCCCCACCTCGGCGATCATCGGCATGGGGCTGGGCAAGAGCGTCGCCCTGATCACCGACGGCCGATTCAGCGGCGGCACCCAGGGCGCCTGCATCGGCCACGTCTCGCCGGAAGCGGCCGAGGGCGGCCCCATCGGCATGGTCAAGGAAGGCGACCGCATCGTCATCGATATCCCCAACCACTCCCTCAAGCTTGACGTCAGCGAGGAAGAGATGGAAAAACGGCGCGCCGCCTGGCAGCCGCCGTCGCCCAAGATCACCTCCGGCTACGTGGCCCGTTACGCCCGTCAGGTCACCTCGGGCAGCACCGGCGCGGTCCTGAAAGACAAATAGGCGCTCCGTGGCTCATCCCCCGACAACCGACCTCCGAGGCAACCCAATGGCGGCAAGGACCCCCCACCCCCGGCGCAGATGCTACCGACTGGCACTCGGCCTCGGGCTATTCTGCCTGCTCTCCGGCACCGGCCATGCCGCCGCCCCGGTGCAGGACCCGTGGGAAATCACCGCCGACCGGATCACCCGCTTCAAGGATCCCGATATCGTCATCGCCGAGGGCAATGTGATCCTGCACCGGAGCAAGAAGGTCGCGGACGGCGACCTCACGGTCATCAAGGCGGACTGGATGCGTTACGATGTCAACCTGGGCAAGGTCAAGGCGCGCGGCAACCTGTCGCTCACCGCCCCGGCCCAGGATGTACATGCCGAAACGGCCCGCCTGGACCTCAACAACCAGACCGGCACCCTGGCCGACGGCACCCTGATCCTCGACCACGGCGACTACGCGCTCCGCATTACCGGCCACGAGATGATCAAAACCGGCCCGGATACTTACGAGATCAAGGAGAGCCGGGTCACCACCTGCCCCGCGCAAGAAGGCAAAACCCTGCCTTGGGCGGTGGAGAGCCGTGACGTCAAGGTCAAGAAGGAGGGGATGGCGGTACTCAAACCCGCCACCCTGCTGATTCGGGAAATCCCGGCCCTCCACACCCCCTACCTGACCTTTCCGGCCAAGACCAAACGCGAGAGCGGCTTCCTCACCCCGGAACTCTCCAGCGGCGAACGCGACGGCCTGGGGATGGTGGCCCCCTACTTCGTCAACTTCTCGCCCAGCACCGACGCCACCCTCTATCCGGGCTACCTCGCCGAACGCGGCCTGGTCGCCGGCGCGGAGTTCCGCTATGTGGCCGACGCCCGCTCCCGGGGCACCTTCGGGATCAACTACCTGCACGACAAGAAGGTCGACACCGCCACCGACGAATTCAACGACGACGGCATCCTGCGCGGCGACAAAAACCGCTACTGGGTGCGCGGCAAGGCCGATCAGGATTTCGGCGACCGGGCCACCGGCAAACTCGACCTCGACCTTGTCTCGGATCAGGATTTTCTCCAGGAATTCCGCAAGGGGATGAGCGGCTTCGAGATCAACGACCGTCAGGCGCAGCGTGATTTCAACCGCGGCTACGACGAAGAGACCGTCACCCAGCGGAAGTCAACCGCCCAACTGACCAAAAGCTGGGATGCGGTGAACATGCTTGCCAACATGGCCGTGGTGCAGGACGCCCGGGAACAACGCAGCGCCGTCACCCCGGTCCAGACCCTGCCCCGCGTTCAGTTCAACGGCCGGCAACAGATCGGCCAGAGCCGGACCAGCGCGGTCTGGAACGCCGAATACCTTTACTACTATCGCAAACGCGGCCTTGGCTACCACCGCGCCGACCTGTACCCGAAACTGGTCTGGTCGATCCCCCGCGGCTATTTCGAGGGCACGGTCAGCGGCGGCGTGCGCGAAACCATGTACCTGGCCGAGACCCACGGCGATCCGGCCCTGGCCTCCTGGAACCACAGAGACTCCCAGCAGAGAACCGTGCAGGATTACGATATCAACATCGCAAGCCCCTGGCTGCGTGATTTCGACCTCCACCTCGGCGACACCGACACCCTTACCCACACCCTGCGCCCGCAGCTGATCTACGGCTATACGCCCGGGGTTGACCAAAGCACCCTGCCCAGCATCGACGGCCTCGACCGGATCGTTGGCCGCAACCAGATCACCTATGCCTGGAACAACTACTTCC
>DHYT01000071.1 GCA_002415465.1 Desulfobulbaceae bacterium UBA5123 | reverse complement strand
GCCTGGACCGAGGTCGGCGGCGAGATCCTCTATATCGAGGTGTCGCTCCTGAAGGGGACCGGCAAGTTGACCCTCACCGGTCAGCTTGGGGATGTGATGAAGGAGTCGGCCCAGGCGGCGATGACCTATTGCCGTTCGCGGCTGGACAAGCTCGGCCTTGAGGAGAAGTTCTTCGAGTCGATGGATGTGCATATCCACGTTCCGGCCGGGGCGATCCCCAAGGACGGCCCCTCGGCGGGTATCACCATGGCCACCGCCCTCTATTCGGCGATCTCGAAGAAAAAGGTCCGCGCCGACGTGGCGATGACCGGCGAGATCACCCTGCGCGGCCGGGTTCTGCCCATCGGCGGCTTGAAGGAGAAAGCCCTGGCCGCCCTGCGGGCCGGAATCAAGAAGGTGATCATTCCGGATCAGAACACCAAGGATCTGGTCGATATCCCCAAGGATCTCCGTGACAAGCTCAAGTTTGTGCCGGTGAAGACGATGGATGATATCCTCCCCCATGTGTTTTAGGACCGAGGGCGGGCCAAAGCGTTGAGAAAACTCGAGTTTGAAAAAAACGTAGGCGTGGGGCATGGTCCGTGGCGGCTGTGCAGGTTGCTTTTTCTGCTCATTTTCTCGACGCTGCTCGTCATCGCCGGCTGGTTTTATATCTATGCGGTGACGCCGGTGGCGCCGGACAGCGCCGGTGAGCGGGTCGTGCTGATCCCGCCCGGGATGAACCTGCCCGGGATACAGCGGGTACTCGCGGCCGAGGGGCTTGGCGGCGACGATTTTCGTTTCCGCCTCCTTGCCAGGCTGACTCGGCTGGAACGGCGGCTGCGGGCCGGTGAGTATCGCCTTGCCGGCAGCTTTTCCCCTCTCCGCATCCTGCGTGAGCTTGCCTCCGGTCGCATCGTCCATCGGCCGGTGACGATCCCGGAAGGCGCCAACCTGAAAGAGGTGGCGTCCATCCTTGCCAACGGCGGCCTGCTGGCGCGGGAAGAGTTTCTGCGCCTCGCCGGGGATGCCGAATTTATTCGCAATGAGATGCGGATCAACGCCGGCAGCCTCGAGGGCTATCTCTTCCCTGACACCTATTATCTCTCCCGCGGTCAGAAGGGGGAGGAGATCATCGCCATGATGGTGGGGCGGCTGCGGTCGGTGCTCGCCGAGTTGGGCGTCGGCGATGTGGGCCGGGTGACGCAAGGCCTTACCCTGCATGAGCTCTTGACCATGGCCTCCATCGTCGAGAAGGAGACCGCCTCCCCCGCGGAGCGGCCGCTGATCGCCAGGGTGTTTTTGAACCGCCTGCAGAAGCGGATGCGACTGCAGACCGACCCAACCGTTATCTATGGGTTGTCGATGTTTGACGGCAACCTCACCCGCAGGGATCTGCGGACCGCCACCCCGTACAATACCTATGTCATCAATGGGTTGCCGCCCGGCCCCATCGGCAACCCCGGCCGCGCCAGCATCGAGGCGGTGCTCTCTCCCGCCGTCGGCCCCTACCTCTATTTCGTCTCCAAAAACGACGGCACCCATCATTTTTCCAGCACCCTTGCCGAACACAACCGCGCCGTGCAGCAGTACCAGCTGCGGTTCCGCCGCTGATTGCCGATTCGTGCATCCATCCTTTCTGGCGCTGCCCGCGGCAGCGCCAATAATTATCCTTCCGAAGTGTAAATAATCGCGATACATCGACAAGTTATGATGCGCGGGGATGCGATTAATCGATGACAGATTGCCGATGATCGATAACTGTGCAATGGGAAGGCATGGCGGCGACCCGTTTGGCAGTTCGCCGCCGCGCCGCCGCGCCGTCGCGGGCGGCGGTCCTGATTCTCTTTGGTGTCTGGGGTGAACGATGGGCGCTCAGTCGAAAAATCGGAAGTCGTCGCCGTGGAAAAGCTTTGCCATCAGTCTTCTGCTGGTGATTCTGCTCTTTGTCTCGGCACTTTTTACCGGCATTTACATCAACAGCAACCGCGCCCTGGACGCCGAGCTGCTCAGCCGGGCGCGGGCCTTGTTCAGCAGCATCACCCTGACCAGGGCCTGGGTGGCGCGGCATGGCGGCGTTTACGTGGAAAAAACCGCCGGCATGCAGTCAAATCCGTACCTGAAGAATCCCGACCGGCGCGCCGTCGATGGCGCGGTGTTGACCAAGAAGAATCCGGCCCTGGTGACGCGGGAGATTTCCGAGATCGCGGAAAACCATGGCGTGTTCGGGTTTCATATCACCAGCCTTAAGCCGTTGAACCCCAACAACAAGGCCGACGCATTTGAGCGTCGCGCCTTGCAGTTGTTCGAGCGGGGCGAGAAAACCGAGGCGTACGTCAAGGAAGGGCGAGACGGGAATGTGTTTTTTCGCTATACCGCGCCGCTGTATGTAGAGGCATCCTGCCTTGAATGTCATCCCACCGACAAGGTCGGCGCGGTGCGGGGGGCGGTCAGCGTCTATTTTGATATCGGGCAGACGGAGCAGGCGGCGATGGTCAACCGGGTGTTGATCATCATCCTCTTCGTGGTCACCCTGGCAACCTTTCTCGGCATCGTGTTCCGGCTGATCGCGGCGCTTCGGCAGAAGTTGGAAATGGCCGAGGCGCTGATCCGCGAACTGATGGTCACCGATGAGCTGACCGGCTTGAAGAACCGGCGCTTCATCAACGAGCGGATGACCGAGGAGTTTGCGCGGGCCAGCCGCTATCATCGCCCGATCTCGTATATCCTCTTCGATATCGATTTTTTCAAGAGGGTGAATGACACCTACGGGCATGACGGCGGCGACGAGGTGCTCAGGCAGGTGGCGGAGGCCGCACAGGAGTTGTGCCGGGAGGCTGATACGCTGGGTCGTTACGGCGGCGAGGAGTTTCTGGTGGTGTTGCCGGAAACGGATCTGGAGGCGGCCCGGTTTGTCGCCGATCGCTATCGGGAAGCCTTGTCGCAACTGCACTTCAGGCTGCGTACCGGCAAGGTTGTGCGGATGACCGCGAGTTTCGGGGTCGCCTGTGCCGATTTCGGCCGGGATGCCGTTTTGGCGGAAAGCGATCTTACCGCCACGGGATTGTTCACGCAGGCGGATGCCGCGCTCTACCGGGCCAAGGAGAATGGGCGGAACCGGGTTGAGGTTTACCCGTAAGCGCGGGGTGCCCCGCATGGGCCTGCCTCGCGTTGTTGCGTCGATTCTATTGGTTACGCCTGGTGTTGCGGCGCAATCCGTGGCGGTCTTTTTGCAGCTCTCATCTGCGGCCGTGGGGCCGCTGCTCCCGCTCGTCCCCCCTTTTCGTTTGACAAGCCAATTTCCGCCATGATGTAATCATTTCAAAGGGTTTAGCCGGTTGCACAGGCCAGCCCGCGGCATTTCCCCTTCTTTCGCCGCCACCATTCTCATCTCATGGGAGGAACGGCAGTCATGGCAGACGTTTTTCGTTTCGCAGACGATCTTGGTCCCCTCAAGGTAATTCACGTCCACAATCCCGCCATTGGCCTCAAGGGCATCCTGGTGGTGGATAACGTCGCCACCGGCCCCTCCATCGGCGGCTTGCGGATGGCCATGGATGTCAGCGTCGAGGAGTGTTTTCGGCTGGCCCGGGCCATGACCCTCAAGAACGCGGCGGCGGGACTCCAGCACGGCGGCGGCAAGTCGGTGCTTTTCGGCGACCCCAAGATGGACAGACGGGACAAGGAGCGGCTGGTGCGCGGGTTTGCCTGCGCCCTCGCCGATGAGCAGGATTACATCTTTGGGCCGGATATGGGCACCGATGAGGAGTGCATGGCCTGGGTCCATGACGAGATCGGCCGGTCGGTGGGGCTGCCCGCGGCCCTGGGCGGTATCCCGCTGGACACGATCGGCGCCACCGGCTGGGGGGTGAGCAACGTGGTGGATGTGGCGATCAGCCACTGCGATTTCAAGCTTGCCGGCGCAACCCTGGTCATCCAGGGGTTCGGGGCGGTGGGCAGGCATGCCGCCCGCTTTTTGGCCGAGAAGGGGGTGGTGCTGGTGGGAGCGGCGGACTCCCTGGGCGCGATCCACGATCCTGCCGGGATCGATCTTGTGGCGTTGAGCCGGATCAAGGAAGGCGGCGGCAGCGTGGTGGACTATCCGGGCGGCTAAAAGCTCGGCAGCGAGCAGGTCGTCGACATCCCCTGTGATATCTGGATTCCCGCGGCCCGGCCC
>DHYT01000072.1:4928-5601 GCA_002415465.1 Desulfobulbaceae bacterium UBA5123 | reverse complement strand
GTCACCGAGGGCGACGACAAGCCGCTCAAGTACCCCCTGATGTTCCGGGAGTCAAAGGTGTTGCTGATCAGCAAGGTCGACCTGCTGCCCCATGTCCGCTGCAACGTGGAGCTGATCAGAAAAACGGCCAAGGGGCTGAACCCGGATATCACCATCTTCGAGATCTCCACCTACACCGGCCAGGGACTTGACGAATGGCACGACTGGCTCGCCGGGCAGATCACCGGCCGCGAGGGATAAGGTGGCCGACGCCGCCGATCCCGCCGTGCTCCGGGTGGCGATCTCCGTGCGGGGCAACGTGCAGGGGGTGGGCTTCCGCCCCTTCATCCATCGCCTGGCCGCCCGACACGGACTCACCGGCTCGGTGGCGAACAGCCCGGCCGGGGTCGAAATCCTTGCCGAGGGGAGCCGGCAGGCCATCGACTGCTTCAGCCGCGCCATCACCCAGGAAAAGCCGCTGCCGGCCGCGATCGAGCAAATCGAACTCCGCCCCCTGCCCGCCCCGCAGCAAGACCGGCTGCCCTCCTTCCGGATCATCGCCAGCGCCGTAAGCGGCGCATGCCGCATCGCCGCGCCCCACGACATGGATCTCTGCGCCGGCTGCCTGACCGAACTGCTGAACCCGCGCGACCGCCGGCATCGCTATCCGTTCATCAGCTGCACCGACTGCGGC
>DHYT01000072.1:0-4921 GCA_002415465.1 Desulfobulbaceae bacterium UBA5123 | reverse complement strand
AATACAACGATCCCGCCGATCGCCGCTTCCACGCCCAAGCCATCTGTTGCGCCGCCTGCGGTCCCCGCTACTTCCTTGCCGACCGCACGGGCAACGAAACAGCCGCCGCCGACCCCGTGGCCGCGGCCATCCACTCCCTCCGCGACGGCAAGATCGTCGCCATCAAGGGCGTCGGCGGTTTTCATCTGGCGGTGGATGCCGCAAACCTCGAGGCGATCCAGACCCTTCGACAACGCAAACACCGCCCCGACAAGCCGCTGGCGGTGATGGCCGCAAACCTCAAGTCGGTGCAGACCTTTGCCGAGGTCAGCGGCGTCGAGGCCGCCCTCCTCGCCGGCCGTGACAAACCCATCCTCCTGCTTGCCAAGAAAACCCCGTTCCCCCTGCCCGACGGTCTCGCCCCCCGCAACCCTCGCATCGGGGTGATGCTGGCCTACACCCCGCTGCACNNTCCAATCCGCGGTTGATTTGATCAAAAAGGGACATATTGTCGCCATCAAGGGGCTCGGCGGCTTCCACCTGGTCTGCGACGCTGAAAACAGCAGCGCCGTTAAACGGCTGAGGGCGAGAAAGCACCGGGAGGAAAAACCGCTGGCCCTCATGGCCCGGGATATGAACTGCATCCGCCGGTTTGCCCATGTCAACCCCGAAGAGGAAGCGCTGTTGGTGTCTTCCTCCCGGCCGATAGTCATTTTAAGAAAGAAATTTCCCAATTCCGTTTCTCCTGAGGTCGCCCCCCGGAACCGGAATTTCGGCGTCATGCTGCCCTACACCCCGCTGCACCACCTGCTCCTGGCCGATGCACACCTCCCCGCCCTGGTGATGACCAGCGGCAACCGCGCCGGCGAACCGATCTGCACCGACAACGATGTGGCCCTGGCTTCCCTCGCCGACATCGCCGACCTCTTCCTCCTCCATGACCGCGAGATCATCATCGGCTGCGACGACGCGGTGCGGCGCAGCCACGACGATCGCCCGCTCACCCTGCGCAACGGCCGGGGCCTCGCCCCAGCCGCCCTGCCGCTGGCCATGGATTGCGGGCATACCATGGCCCTGGGCGGCAACGACAAGAACACCATCTGCCTGACCCGCGGCCGGACCGCCTTTCTCAGTCAGCACATCGGCGATCTCGACCATTTCGAGACCATGCGCCGATTTCGGCTGGCGGCCGATCACCTGCGCGCCCTCCTGCGGGTGGAGCCGGACCTGCTTGTCCACGACCTGCACCCGGATTACCCCACCACCCGCTTCGCCCAGGAGCAGACCGAACTGCCCACCATCGCGGTGCAGCACCATCACGCCCACGCGGTGAGCTGCATGGCGGAACACAACCTCGCCGGGCCGGTGCTCGCCCTTACCCTCGACGGCAGCGGCTTCGGCCCGGACCACACCATCTGGGGCGGCGAGATCCTGCGGGCCCGTCTTGACGGCTTCGACCGCCTGGGCCATCTTGCCCAAACGCCGATGCCGGGCGGCGAACAGGCGATCCGCGAACCGTGGCGCATGGCCGCGGCCTTTCTTCAGGCCACCCACGGCGACGATCTTTTCACCCACCTGCCCCCTTCCCTGCACGGATACCGCGAGACCGGGCTGCCGACCCTCCTCGCCATGATCGACAAGCAGATCAACAGCCCGCTTACCTCAAGCTGCGGGCGGCTCTTCGACGGGGTCGCGGCCATGCTGGGGCTCTGCGCGCGCGCAACCTTCGACGGCCAGGGGGCAATGGCCCTTGAGGCCGTCGCCGACCCCGCCGAGACCGGCTTGTACACGCGGGTCACCCGCAGAAACAGGGACAACATCCTCATTCTCGACACGGCCGCGATCATCCGGGACCTCTGCGCCGATCTCCGCCGGGGGACCGCAACAGGGATCATCGCCGCCCGCTTCCACGCCACCATCGCCGCCCTCTTCTGCGCAGCCTGCCGCGAAATCGGCGCGGAAACCGCGCTCAAGCAGGTGGTCTGTTCCGGCGGCGTCTTCCAGAACGCCCTTTTCACCACCCTGCTTACGAAACAACTGGAGGCGGACGGCTTTACCGTCTATACTCACCGGCAGGCGCCGCCCAACGACGGGGGGCTGGCGCTCGGGCAGGCCGTGGCCGGCCGGGCCATGCACCGGATCAAAAGCTAAGCGAGGCGACCAGACCATGGAACAACGGCAAACAGGGCTTCACAATGACGACCTCGCCGCCCGGCTCATCGACCACCTGCAACGGCTGAACCTGCCGCCGGTGCGGCTGATGGAGGTGTGCGGCACCCACACCATGGCCATTGCCCGCTACGCCCTCCGCGACCTGATGCCGGAAACGATCACCCTCACCTCCGGCCCCGGCTGCCCGGTCTGCGTCACCGCCACCCGCGACATCGACACCTTTATCGCCGCAAGCCGCATCCCCAACGCCATCATCACCACCTTCGGCGACCTGATCCGGGTGCCGGGCAGCGATTCCTCGCTCCAGAAAGAGATCGCCGCCGGCCGCGATGTGCGGGTGGTCTATTCACCCCTGGACGCCCTCGACCTGGCCCGAAAAAACCCCGGCCGCGAGGTGATCTTCCTCGGCGTCGGCTTTGAAACCACCACCCCGACGGTGGCGGCAGCGGTACTCACCGCCAGGCGGGAAAAAATCGAAAACTTTTCCATCATCTCCTCCCACAAGGTGATGATGCCGGCGCTGTCCGCCCTGCTCTCCGACCCGCAGATCCGCATCGACGGCCTCATCTGCCCCGGCCATGTCTCCGTGGTGATCGGCGCCGACGCCTACGCCGGTCTGGTCGAAAACCATCGGACGCCCTGCGTGGTCACCGGCTTCGAGCCCCTGGACATCCTGCAGGGAATCACCCTTCTCGCCCACCAGCTTGCCGACCGCACCCCCAAGATCGAGATCGCCTACCAGCGGGCGGTAAGCCGCCATGGCAACGCCAAGGCGCGGGCGGTTATCGATGAGGTTTTCACCCCGGCCAGCGCGGCGTGGCGGGGCATCGGCGAGATAGCCGCCAGCGGCCTCGCCGTTCGCGACGCCTTCAAACACTATGACGCCGTGCAACGGTTCAAGATCGATACCCCGCCGGCCCGCGAGCCCAAAGGCTGCCGCTGCGGCGAGGTGTTGAAAGGGATCATGCCGCCGGCGGCATGCAAGCTGTTCGGCCGTGGCTGCACCCCCGGCCACCCCGTCGGCCCCTGCATGGTTTCCAGCGAGGGGGCCTGCGCCGCCTTCTTCAAATACGACCCCGCCCTGAACACAAGGACAGAGCCATGAGCGACCGCATCACCATCGACCACGGCAGCGGCGGCCGCGCCTCCCTCGAGTTGCTGCAATCGGTCTTTCTGGCCGGATTCGACAACCCGATCCTCAACAACACCGAGGACAGCGCCCTTCTCACCATCAACCGGGAGCGGCTGGCGTTCACCACCGACTCCTATGTGGTTGAGCCGATCTTCTTCCCCGGCGGCAATATCGGCGACCTGGCCGTCAACGGCACCATCAACGATCTGGCCATGCGCGGCGCCGTTCCCCTCTATCTGTCGACAGGGATGATCCTCGAAGAGGGGCTCCCCATTGCCGACCTGCGGCGGATCGTCGCGTCCATGCGCCGGGCCGCCGACTTGGCCGGGGTGCGGATCGTGGCCGGCGACACCAAGGTGGTGCCGGCGGGCAAGGCGGACCGGATCTTCATCAACACCTCCGGCATCGGCGTGGTGGCCGAGGGGGTGGACATCGGCGGCAGCAAGGGCCTGCCCGGCGACAAGGTCATCCTGAGCGGCACCATGGCCGACCACGGCATCACCATTCTCTGCCAGCGCGAGGGGCTGACAATCCGCGGCGACTTCGCCAGCGACACCGCCCCCCTTCACCACATGGTCGCGGCCATGCTCGCCGCGCAACCGGGCAAGACCCATGTGCTGCGCGACCCGACCCGAGGCGGGGTCGCCACCACCCTGAAGGAGTTGGCGACCGCCTCCAAGGTCGGCATCGTCATCCGCGAAACCTCCCTGCCCGTGCGCGCCGCCGTGCGCGGAGCCTGCGAACTGCTGGGCATCGACCCGCTCTATCTCGCCAACGAGGGGAAGCTCCTCGCCTTTGTCGCCCCGGAGGCGGCAGACCAGGCCGTGGCGCTGCTCCGCCGCCTGCCCCATGGCGAAGACGCGACCATCATCGGCGAACTGACCGCCGACCATCCCGGCGAGGTGCTGCTGGAAACGGTGGTGGGCAGCCGCCGTCGCCTCGACATGCTGCACGGCCAACCGCTGCCGCGCATCTGCTAGTACACCCCGCACCTCGCGGCCGGCCGACCACAGCCATGCCGGCCGCGCCGGCATCCCATTTTGCCACACCACGCCCCGTATCGCCCCGCCCCGGTTCACATCGGCCACAACATTTTCACGACAGGGCAACAGTTCGTCCATGGTCTGAATCTTGCTCTCCAAACTTTCCGTTTTTGGGAGAGTGCAAATACCATAAACATGGATCTTTCCTTCAAAAAATCGTTGGCAATCCGGCACCAATTTGTACTACAGTTTTGGAACAGGAGCGATTCCCCCTCCTGTGGCACTCCTCCCCACCCTCCCACCGCCAGACCCGGGAGACACCTAACGGACAGCGGAGACAGTTGATGAAAGTAGACCTCGGCCCGATCACTCGAATTGAAGGACATCTCAACGTTCACACAACCGTTGAAAACAACGTGATAACCGATGCCCAGTGCATGGGCGAGATGTTTCGCGGCTTTGAGGTGTTCCTGCAGGGGCGCGATCCCCTGGACGCCCAGCAGATCACCCAGCGCATCTGCGGGGTCTGCCCGTACGCCCACGCCATCGCCTCCTCCTATGCGCAGGAAAACGCCTACCAGTTAAAGGTGCCGAGCAACGGCAGGATCCTGCACAACCTGATCCAGGGCGCCAACCACCTCTACGACTACCTGCT
>DHYT01000062.1:12680-13049 GCA_002415465.1 Desulfobulbaceae bacterium UBA5123 | reverse complement strand
CGGCCGCCGCTACCCCACCGCCCACAACTACCGGGAGGAGGGGTGATGCGCAACAGACTCATCGTGCTTGCCCTGCTGCTGGTGGCTTTCGGCCTGATCCTGCGCGAAAACCTTACCAAGCGGCCAGCCACCCTCACCATGACCACCGCCGGCCAGGTGGAGATGTGCCTCTCCTGCCACCGGGACGAAAAGCTCGACCCGGCCCATGACGCCAAGGTGCTGGGCTGCGCCGCCTGCCATCTCGGCGACCGGCTGGCCATCGGCAAGGAGGCCGCCCACCAGGGGATCGTCAAGAACCCCGGCGATCTGCGGGTGGTGGAGAAGACCTGCGGGGTGGAGGGCTGCCACGGCGCCGACGTGGTCAAGGTC
>DHYT01000062.1:9996-12662 GCA_002415465.1 Desulfobulbaceae bacterium UBA5123 | reverse complement strand
CGAGGGGGGGGGGCGGCCCCCCCGCCCACCGCCTCGAGGGCAAAACCCCGCCGGGGGCCGACCCCAAGAAGACCCACCCGCTGATCAGCAAGAAGGTGCCCACCGACAACTGCGTGCGCTGCCACAACCGCAGCGGCCGGGTGGGGATCTCGTACGCCGGCAAGTTCGAGGCGGAGAACTACGGCACCCCCTACGAGAACGGCGGCCTCTCCTCGAAGCAGCTCCCCGGCGACCGCTTTTACCTGGAGCTCTCCGACGACATCCACCACGCCAAGGGGATGGCCTGCATCGACTGCCACACCAGAAACGAGATCATGGGCGACGGCACCAACCACGCCCACTATGAAGAACAGCTGGAGATCGGCTGCGAGATCTGCCACGCCGCCGGCAAGCTCGGCGTCACCCGCAAGGGCAACCCGCTGAACAACCTCGCGGTGGGCCGCAACGGCAAGACCGAACTGATCGGCAAGCTCGACGGCAAGAAGCACCCGCTGCACGCCCCCAAGAAGGGGGTCTGCGACTACGCCGGCCACAAGCGGCTCTCCTGCGAATCCTGCCATTCGCCCTGGGTGCCGCAGTGTTACGGCTGCCACGTCAAGCGGGAGATGAGCGAAACCCATCTCGACAAGCTGACCCTCAAGGAAACGCCGGGCTGGTGGCAGGAGGGGCGTTCCTACCTCCGCTACGAACAGCCGATGCTGGCGGTCTGGGGCAAGGAGGTGGTGATCGTCACCCCCGGCTGCCAGGATATCGTCACCCTGGTCGACAAGGATGGCAAGCAGGAGGGGACCTTCAAGCGATTCACGATGGCCGCCCTCAATCCCCACACCACCGCCGCCAAGGGCCGCACCTGCGCTGACTGCCACATCGCCACCAAGACCATGGGCTTGGGCGAGGGACGGGTCTGGCGCGAGAAGGGGCAGTGGCGCTTCACCCCGCTCCAGCAGGGCGAGGCGACCACCGCCGGCCAAACCGTGCCGCTTGACGGCTATGTGGATATCGACGGCACCCCGCTCCAGCGCAGCTCGCGCCCGGATCTCCGCCCCTTTAACAAGGGGGAACTGCATCGCATCCTGCGGGTCGGCCTCTGCCTGGAATGTCACAAGACCTACGACGACCCGGCCTACAGGAATTACACCGTTGACAAACCCTGCCCGGTATATAAAGAAGAGTAAAGATACGCTAAAGATTTATCTGATGAGCGGCAGCACGTCCGTACGTTACAGTTGTATCGCTTGCAATGTTCATTTTCTTTGCATGCCCAAAGAAAACGAACCAGCAGCGAAGCGGCGAAAGAAAAGGCACCCTGTCACTTGTCCGCCTGCGGCGGATACCCTGTGCTCCTCAAAGCTGCCGGGATCAAAAAAACTCGCCCGCCTTGGCGGGCTCAAACAGTTTTTGCTCCTTTTCGGCAGCTTCTCCGGTGCTCGGCTGCGTGCCAATGGGAAATCTTTTAACAGCAACTACCAATAAACTTAGCTACCCCAACAAGGCTTGCAGATATGATCATCACCCCCACCGCCACCACCTCCGAGAAAGGCAAGGCCATCCTCGCCGGCCTCCAGGATCGCTTTCAACTGGCCGACAGCAAGGTCCAGGGGATCGTTGCCGAGATCCTGGCCGCCGTCCGCGAACGCGGCGACGCGGCCCTCATCGAATACACCCGCAAGTTCGACGCCCCTGCGTTCACCCTCGACCAGCTTAAGGTCAGCGACCGGGAACTGGCCGAGGCCTACGGCCTGGTGGACCTGCCCTTCATGGAGGCGCTGCAGCTCGCCATCGACCGCATCCGCGACTTCCACCAACGCGAGAAGGAGCAGTCGTGGATGGTCACCGAGGAAAACGGCACCATCACCGGCCGGCTGGTGCAGCCGGTGGACGTGGCCGGCCTCTACGTGCCCGGCGGCCAGGGCGGCAAGACGCCGCTGGTTTCATCGGTGCTGATGAACGGCCTGCCGGCCGGGATCGCCGGCGTCGAGCGGCGGGGGATGATGACCGTCCCCTCAGCCGACGGCTCGGTGAACCCGGCGCTGCTGGTGGCCGCCCAGGAGATCGGCATCACCGAGATCTACAAGGCGGGTTCGGCGTGGGCCATCGCCGCGCTGGCCTTCGGCACCGAATCCGTGCCCAGGGCGGATGTGATCGTCGGCCCCGGCAACCAGTTCGTCACCGAGGCCAAGCGGCAGGTGTCGGGGAGGGTGAAGATCGACATGATCGCCGGCCCCAGCGAGGTGCTGATCGTCGCCGACCAGGACGCCAACCCCGCCCATATCGCCGCCGACCTCCTGGCCCAGGCCGAACACGACCCGCTGGCGCTCTCCATGCTGGTCACCACCAGCCAAAAGGTCGCCGGACAGGTGGCGGCGGAACTGGAAGCGCAGCTTAAACAACTGAGCCGGGCCGAGATCGCCCGCGCCTCGCTTACCGAGCGGGGGGTGATCCTGGTTGCCGACGACCTGGACCAGGCGATGGCCATCGCCAACCGGATCGCCGCCGAGCATCTGGAACTGCTGGTGGCAAACCCCTTTGCCTGGCTGCCCAAGATCAGGCACGCCGGCGCCATCTTCCTCGGCCCCCACACCCCGGAATCGGCCGGCGACTACATGGCCGGCCCCAACCACGTGCTGCCGACCATGGGCACCGCCCGCTTCTCGTCGGCCCTGGGG
>DHYT01000062.1:0-9826 GCA_002415465.1 Desulfobulbaceae bacterium UBA5123 | reverse complement strand
TCATCGAAACCCATTTCCTCGACTCGCTGACCATGCTGCCCCTGCTCCGGCGGCAGCAGACGGCAAGCAGCCTGCTGGACATCGGCTCCGGCGCCGGTTTCCCAGGCCTCGCCCTCAAGTGCGCTCGGCCGGAACAGATCGTCACCCTGGCCGAACCGCGCCAGAAACGGGTTTCCTTCCTCAAGCACGTCATCCGCACCCTGCAGCTGCCCGGCATCGAGGTGCTGCCGGAACGGATCGAACCCGACACCCCGGCCCAGAAACCGTATCCCCTCATCACCAGCCGCGCCTTCGCCGACATCCCCGCCTTTCTCGCCGCCTGCGCACCCTTGAGCCCGCCGGGCGGCCTCATCATCTGCATGAAAGGGCCGAAATACGAGGAAGAGATCGCGGCCTGGCGCACCTCACCGCTGGCCCACCGCTTCCGGCTGGGCGACATCGAAACCCACCGGTTGCCCTTTTCCGGCAAGGAACGCTATCTGGTTATCTTTGCAAGAGAGGAAAACTGATCCGGCCGGACGGCCGGAACGTACGACGCTTACCCGAGCTTGGCGATCCGTTTCCGGATCTCAAGCTTGGCCAAGCCGGAACGGATGGTGCCGGAGAACTCCTCGGCCAGATCGACACTCTTCTGGACCAGCTCGATGGCCCCGGCCCGGTCCACCGCCAGCACGTCCTTATATTCGGCGAGCAGCTTGGAGAAGGCCTGACCGTTACAAATCTTGCCGGTTAGGGCGTTGCTGAACGCGGCCAGATTCTGGAGATAGGCCTTGCTGTCGCCCGGCCCGGTGGGCACCGGCGGATACGGGGTCATGGAGGAGATCAGCTTGGGGGAAAGATTCCACATCCGCGCCATCTCCTGGCCGACATCCTGAAAGGAGAGCCCGTTCAGCTGCTCCCTGGCCGCCGCCTCGATGGAAAAAGAGAAGGACGCGGCAACCCGCTCATCGATCCGCTGATACACATCCGGCAGATAGACCTGCACCATGATCTGGCCGAAATTATGCAACAGGGCGCAGATAAACGCCTCCTCGGCATCGACCTTGAACCCTTTCCATCCCACCAGCAGCTTGGCCTGCAGGCCACTCAGCAGCGACCGGGTCAACACCTTGGCAACACCGTCCCGATCCACGCCGGCATCGACGAAATCCTCGAACAGGGCGATGGCGCTGGCCATCTCCCGGATGACATCAAAGCCGACGATGGTCACCGCCCTGGTGACGTTGTTGACCGGCTTGGGCATCCCGTAGTAGGCGGAGTTGACCACCCGCAGCACCTTGTTGGTGAGCGAGTAGTCCCGCAGGATCACCTCGGCCAGTTCATGCGCCGCCGAACGGCCGCTGTTGGCGAGCGACAGCAGCTCGCGGACATTGGCGGACATCGCCGGCAGATCCTTCATGTCCGCGCGGCGGAATATCTCCCGCATCTGGTCATGCACTATCGAATCATGCTCGCCGCCGGCGCCCATTACCTGTCCCTCGCGGGTGGAATAAAAAGACCCGGCAACCGCGCCGGGAACGGGGAAGACGTGGCGAGAAGAGGCCCCCCACGCGCTTTAGCTGTCAACATGACAAGAACATAGTGCAAAACCGCGCCGCCGTCAAAAACAAGTTGCCCTTTTCCCGGCAAACCCGGCCTTTATCGTTTTTCCGCCATCTTCTTGTTGACGTGCCAAAAATACCGTGCTAGATTGGCGGCCGAATTTGGTGGTGCGGGTCGTTAGCTCAACTGGTAGAGCAACTGACTCTTAATCAGTAGGTTTAGGGTTCGAGTCCCTGACGACCCACCAGATATAGCAAAGGCTGCGATGCATATCGCAGCCTTTTTTTTGTGCCTCGCACGCCGCGCCAAAACCGCCCGAATCGCCCACCGGCCTCGCTCCCGCCCTTTTCCCATTCCCGGCAATGACAGGGCCGCGCTTCTCCTGTATAGTGTGGGCCATGACCCTTGCAACCGACGCAACCATCTCGGCGATCCACCCCTGCGAACGCCCTCCCGCGCTTAAGCGGCCCCTCTTCGCCTGCTCGGTCTCGGCCGGGTTCCCGAGCCCGGCCGACGACTATATCGAAGGCAAGCTCGACCTCAACGAATTGATGGTGGCCAACCCGGCCGCCACCTTCTTTGTCCGGGTAGCCGGCGATTCCATGCTCGGCGCCGGCATCCATCACAACGATATCCTGGTGGTGGACCGCTCCCTGGAGCCGGTCAGCGGCAAGGTGGTGATCGCGGTGGTCAACGGCGAGTTGACCGTCAAACGCCTGCGCCGGAACGGCGAGGGCTTCGCCCTGATGGCCGAAAACCCCGACTACCCCGATATCCCGCTCAGCGAAGAATCCGCCTGCGAGATCTGGGGGGTGGCCGCCTTCGTCATCCATTCCCTGTAGAATCGCGCCATGCCGGCCATCTTCGCCCTGCTCGACTGCAACAACTTCTACGTCTCCTGCGAACGGGTCTTCAACCCGCGCCTTGCCGGGCAGCCGGTGGTGGTGCTCTCCAACAACGACGGCTGCGTCATCGCCCGCTCCAACGAGGCCAAGGCGCTGGGGATCCGGATGGGGGAGCCGTACTTCAAATGCCGCCCGCTCATCGACCGGCACCGGGTGCTGGTCTTTTCCTCCAACTACGCCCTGTACGGCGACATGTCGCAGCGGGTGATGGAAACCCTGCACCGCCTTGAGCCCCTGGTGGAGGTCTACTCCATCGACGAGGCCTTTCTGCGGCTGCCCCTGGCCTGCGCCGCGACCCTGCGCCGCACCGGCGCGGATATCCGCCACACCATCCGCCGCCACACCGGCATCCCGGTTTCCATCGGCTTCGGCCCCACCAAGACCCTGGCCAAGATCGCCAACCGGCTGGCCAAGAAAGATCCCGCCCACGACGGGGTGTGCGTGATCCGGCCGGGCGACGACCTGGAGGCCGTCCTCAGGGGGATCGCGGTGGGAGAGATCTGGGGGATCGGCGGCCGCTCCGCCCAAAAACTGACCGGGCAGGGCATCCGCACCGCCCACGACCTGAGCCGGGCCGACGAGCGCTGGCTCAAAAAGAACCTGAGCATCACCGGGGTCAGAACCATGCTTGAATTGCGGGGCGTTGCCTGCCTGCCGCTTGCGGATACGCCGCCGCCCCGGCATTCCATCGCCTGCTCGCGCACCTTCGGCGCACCGGTGCGCGACCTCGCGGAGATGCGCGAGGCCGCCGTCACCTATGTGGCCCGCGCCGCCGAAAAGCTCCGCGAGCAGTCCCTGCAGGCCGGCTGCCTCACCATCCACCTCAACACCAACCGCTTCCAGCCCGACCAGCCGCAGTACGCCAACAGCCGCACCGTCACCCTGCCATGCCCCACGGCGGCCACAGCAATCCTCATCGCCAAAACCACGGCCGCCATCGATGCCCTGTTCCGGCCGGGCTACGCCTACCAGAAGGTGGGGGTGATCCTCACCGACCTGACCCCGGCCCATATCCGGCAGGGCCACCTCTTCCACGCCCGGCCCGACGCCGACAACCTCCTCCACGCCCTGGACCGGATCAACCGCCGCTGGGGCCAGGACACCCTGCAATACGCCGGGGCCGGACTCCTCAAGCCCTGGCACCACAAGCGGAACATGAAGTCCCCCTCCTACACCACCAGTTGGCTGGAGCTGCCCGTCGCCCTGGCCGGCCACGGCGCAGACCGGCCGCCGGAGGCCGACACCAACCCTGCCTAAACGGCAACCCACATCTTCTACACTAAAGTTTAGTATTGCATTCCCCGCCACATGCGTTACCATGCAAGGAATTCATGGCCGCCCAGGCCAACCAGTTGCCGCCGGTTCCGCGTATTCGCGCCCATCCCGCCGTTACGCCAACCAACCCGAACCACAACCAAGCCGCCATGCCCCGCCAGACCTCAACCTGCGACCTCGCCGACCGCCAAACCCGCCCCATCGCTTTTCCGTGCAAGGAAGAACGCCCCACCGGCCTCTCCTTTTCCGACAAGCTGTACGGACGCGCGCCGCAACTGGAGGCCATGGCGGCATCCCAAACCCTTGCCCGCGCCGGCCGCCCCTCCCTGCTGCTGGTAACGGGCGGCTCCGGGGTGGGGAAAACCGCGCTGGCGCTGGAGGCGCGCCGTTCGATCCTTCCCGCCACGGTCTGCTTCCTCAACGGCAAGTTTGATCAGTACGAACGCGACACCCCCTACAGCGGCATCCTCGAAGCCTGCAAGGGGCTGGTGCAACAACTGCTGGCCGCCGCCGACCGCGACCGCCGGCGGGACCAGCTTCGGGAGGCCGTCGCCCCCCACGGCCAGCTGCTCGTGGACGTGCTGCCCGAACTGGCGCAGCTCCTCGGCCCCCAGCCGCCCTTGCCGGACCTGCCGCCACACGAGTGCGAAAACCGGTTCCGGCAGGTTTTCAAGAAATTCATCACCGTCTTTGCGCGGCCGGAAAGCCCGCTGATCCTCTTCCTCGACGACCTCCAGTGGGTCGACCCGGCCAGCCTGCACCTCATCCAGGCCCTGCTCACCGTCGAGCGGAAACTGCACCTCGCCATCATCGGCGCCTACCGCGACAACGAGGTCGCCGCCAGCCACCCCCTCACGCAGGCCGTCGCCGATCTGCGGGCGGCGCGGCTGCCGGTGCAGACCATTGCCCTTACGCCGCTGGCCGAGGCCGACCTGCGCGAGTGGTGCATGGAGTTGCTGCGGACCGACCGCGCGTCGGCGCAGCTCCTCAGCCAGGTGCTGCTGCAGAAAACAGACGGCTCCCCGTTTTTTGTCCGCCAGTTCCTGCTCTTCTGCCGGCAGCAGCAGTTCCTCCAGCACGATGCCGACCGCCACGGCTGGCAGTGGGATCTCCAGGCGATCAGCCGGTGCGGGGTCACCGACAACGTGGCCGACCTCATGGCCAGCCGCATCGACACCCTGAACCCGGAAACCAGGGAATTGCTCACCGTTGCCGCCTGTCTCGGCAACCATTTCGACACCCGCACCCTTGCCATGACAAGCGGCCACGAGCTCGGCCAGGTGATGACCGCGCTCTGCGAGGCGCTCCTGGAAAAGCTCATCGCCATCGAGCCGCCGCCCACGCCGGCCGTCGCCGGCACCCCGCCGGCGGGGCTGCCCTGCCGCTTCCTCCACGACCGCATCCAGCAGGCCGCCTATGCGCGGCTCACCGACGACAGGCGGGCCGGGCTCCACCTGCACATCGGCAACCTGCTCCTTGCCCAGTGGCAAGACGAGGCAACCGGCGACATCTTTTCCATCGTCAACCACCTCAATATCGGCGCCGCCCTGATCCTCGACGACCAACAACGGCAACGGCTGGCGCAGCTCAACCTCGCCGCCGGCGAGAAGGCCAAGTCCGCCGCCGCCTACGCGGCCGCCTTCCAATACCTCTCCGCCGGCCTGCGCACCCTGCCGCCGGCCCAGAGCGAGGAAGCCTACACCCTACAATGCGACCTGCAGCTGGCCCAGGCCGAATGCGCCTACCTCAACGGCGACTTCGCCTCGGCGGAACAGTACTTCGACGACCTGCTCGCCAGAACCCAGTCGCCGATGCTGCAGGCAAGGGTCTACAAGACCATGGTGGTGCTGTACGAACACCAGGGGAACCCGCGCCGCTCCTTCCAGTGCGCCGCCGCCGGCATGCGGCTGCTCGGCTTCACAATCCCCACCCTGTCGCTCTGGGCCAGGATCATCCGGCAACTGCTGCCCCTCAGGCTGCAACTCCGGGGAAAAGGGCTTACCCGGCTGCGCAACCTCAAACCGATGCGGGACCAGGAGATGATCCTGGCCATGGATATCGCCCACAAGGCGATCCCCGCCGCCTATTTCCTCGACACCCGCCTGGTCATCTTCCTGTCCCTGCTCATGTCGGCCATGTCCCTCCGGCACGGCCACACCAACAGCACCCCGGTGGCCTTCGCGACCCTCGGCGTCCTCTGGGGTTCCGTTCTCGGCGATTACCGCAACGGCGCCAGCATCGGCGAGTTGGCCCTCAAACTTTGCCGCTACCCCGGCTACCGGGACGTGCGCTGCAAAACGAATTTCATTGTCGGCAACTACATCGCCGGCTGGGCCGCCGGCAGCGGCCATGCCCTGGAATTGATGCGGAAAGGGGTGCAGGAGGGGGTCGCCAGCGGCGAAACCACCCACCTGACCTACTGCGCCGTCAACGAGATGCTGGTTCGCTTCATCAGCGGCGCGCCGCTGCCGGCCGTCCTGGACAACTACCGCGAATACGAAGAGATCTTCGCCGGCTCCCGCTACAACGAGATGACCAGCATCGCCCAGGCCCTGAAGCAGAACATCGACCGGCTCGCCTCCCCGGCATGGGAGGGCATCGACGCCAGCGGCGACGGTTACGACGAACGGGAATACCTGGCCGGCATCGAGCCACAGGCGATCAAGACCACCGTGCATCTCTTCTATTTTCACAAGATGGTGGTCCACACCATCTTCAACCACTACGAACTGGCCCGCGAAACCGGCGCCAGGATCGCCCGCGACATCGAGCAGGTGCTCTTCGGCTCGCCGCAGACCGCGCACTTCTTCCTCTACCACGGCATCGGTATCGCCATGCGCTTCAACACCTTCCCGCCCCTACAGCGGGCCCGGCATCTTTTCACCCTCCTCCGCTATCGGCGCAAGATGCGCAAGTGGGCCGCCAACTGCCCCGGCAGCTTCCGCCACCAGTCCCTCCTGCTGGACGCGGAAACCGCCCGCATCACGGGCCGGACCAGCGCCGCGACCACCCTCTACGACCGGGCCATTGCCGCCGCCCGCGCAAGCGGCTCCCTGCACCATGCAGGCCTTGCCAACGAACTGGCCGGGATGATGCATCTCGCCACCCGCAACGAACCCGCCGCCCGCCGCCATCTCGCCGCGGCCCTGGACGCGTACCGGGAATGGGGCGCGCTCGCCAAGGTCAACCAGCTCAAGGCCACCTTCCCCAACCTGCTGCAAGCAGCCAACCAAGCAAAAACCTAGCCATCATTTTGGTTGACTTGCGGCTGCTATATCGATAAGTATTCGTAACTGACTGGTAGAAGGAGCCTTCAAACCTTTTCGAGTGGCAAGAGACCTTTGTCAAAGCGCCCCCTTCAACTTCCGCCTATTTCGGGCTGCCCGCAAACAGGGCAAGCCTCGGCGCAAATCGAGCGCCCACACCGCACAAAACATAACACTCCGAAATCACAAACTTATCACAAGAAAACAGCCGGCCCACCGGCAATAAAATTCCGCATTTTCATTTATTATGCGGAACGGGCCAATATTGTATTAGGCGGAATCCGCCTATAACCGAAATCAGGGGCGCGGCATAACGCCTGTTATGTGTAATCAAGAATGATCGTTCGCAATATCGATAAGCTGGCCACTCTAAGATGGCTGCATAATAAAGGGTGTTTGCTTATATGACTATTCCGCCGCTTTATAAATATCTCGATGTTTCAGGTGCTAAGCTAACACTCGGAAATAGAACGTTCAAACATGCAAAACCGTCCGATTTCAACGACACAGAAGACCTAACGATCCAGAGCATTTTCCCTGAGGACACAGAAGAAGCGCTGAAGAATATCTCGGGCGGTTTCACCGACGTGATCCTCCGGCATCTTGACAAGGAACCGACATGCAGTTCTCCGATGAAGGAAAAAATAAAGGTCATTCAGCACATTTACCGAGCTAATCCAGATGCCGCTGAACAGATTCGGGCCGAGTTGATGAACCCAGGCAAACCTATATATGACGTTGAGTACCACCGTGAAAGCGCAAAGGTATTTATTGAAGAGATTAACGAGTTCATGCAAGGTTATCGCGTGCTTTGCGTTTCTACCCACAAAGACTCGGAACACATGTGGACCGAGTATGCTGAAAATCACAAGGGCGTTTCTCTGCGAATCCAACCGAATCTTGCCAAGGACTCTAAATTCAAGCTATTTCGTCCAGTCGTATACCGCGAAAAACGTCCTCCGCTCTATGAAGATACACTTGAATTTATCGCTGGATCTTTATTTGGCGACCAAGAAACACGCATCAAGGAGATCGTTGAACGAATCATCTACACTAAAACGCTGAATTGGCAGCATGAAAGCGAATATCGCTTAGCTATACCGATCAACCAAGATGAAGAGCCCTGGATTACACTCCCATACCATCCAGAAGAAATAACGGAGCTGTATCTCGGGCTTGAGATGGAGATGTCAGACATTGAGGACGTCATTGGCAAGGCTCGCAACATAAATCGTGCCATAGCAATCTTCAGGGCCAAACGTGACGGATGTGGAAAGCTCGTTTTCGACAAATTGTAAGGTGCTGGAGACGTTCTGTGGTCAGGAACAACATTGATTGTTTTCTCCGATATTATCAGAAACACATAACCAGTCAATCAAGCGGGACGTCTAGGCCTGCGGCCTATCCGCCCCTTATTTCAAACGTTCGCCAACAAAAATGAATCGATCGTATGAATCTAAATCTTTATAGCAACAGAAATTCTCGCAGTGATTTTATACAGAATGCGGTAAATGCCTTAATCGCAAAGGCAAACAATATCAATATCGCGGTTGCATTCCTCACAGATACCAGCGTTCTGGAAAATCTGAGCAAACAGGGCTGTAAAGTAAGAATTGTCGTGAGACTTGGGTACCCTACCTCCCCAAATTCTTTGGAGTCACTTCTAAAAATCTCAAATATTGAGCCTCGGTTTTATTCGGATAGGTCGTTCCACCCTAAACTCTTTATATTTGGTTCGTCAGGTGCTTTAGTTGGATCGGCAAATTTGACACATTCAGCAATGACAACGAACCAAGAAATCATGGTTCATATAGATGCAGAGGACAATATTTTCACAGAACTGGTTGATCTGTTTTCGGAATATTGGGAAGAATCAAAAGTCCTTACACATCAAACAGTCGAAGATTACAAAAAAATTTATGACAGTTTTAAGTCCTTGTCTTCCGATGCATCAAAGCTTGAGGCTGAAGTCCATAAAAAAATCGGGAAAGTTGTTGGCACCAATATTCGACGGGACAAAACGAAACAATCAAAAGAAAACATATTCATAGAGGATTATCGTAAGACGTACCAAGAATCAGTTAGTGCGTTCAATACCATTCGCCAAGCTTATGAGGAAGTCGGGAAAAGAAAAATATCAGAATCAGAAATTCCTTTGCGGCTAGAAATTGACTCTTTCATTAGTTTTGTAAGGGATAAACACGCCAAAAAAGAAAGCTGGAAAAATACCCCTATTACTTCTGGCGAGCCTCAAAACAACAAAATCAAGGAATTGGTAGAAGAGTGGCATCAAACGTCATGGCCTTATTTTGAGGAGACTATTGTTAATGAAACATTTCCAAGGTTAAAAGCCATTTTTGCATCAGAAAAAACTATTTCAGAGGCAAATGCAGATGAAATATTTCAAGCTCTATGCACCCTTCATTCTTTCCATGATCGCCTGAGGTTTTATCCTGGTGGTCTTGAAACGTTAAAACAAGAATTTCTTGGCAAAAACGACATCGACAAGGTCAAAGATAGTCTGGCATATTTGGTATTCGACAATACTGAAATAGTTGAGAGAATGGCCAATCTAATTTTCAATCATAAATACAAGCTTAACGTTTTCGGGCAATCAAACGTTCAAGAGCTTATAGGCTGGCAAAACAAAGAAGAGTTGCCGGTCATTAATGGAAGGACAACAAAAATATTGCGTTATTTGGGTTTTGATGTCCGTCAATTATAAACCGAAATGGCGAACAATTGTATTCAGCAGACGGCGTGAAGCGCGGCGGCGCTGACGCGGCAAGCTTAGGTGGCGCCGCTGCTGATACATGGCGTTGAGTCTGTAGGAAAAGC
>DHYT01000058.1 GCA_002415465.1 Desulfobulbaceae bacterium UBA5123 | reverse complement strand
CGGCATGTCCGACGCCCTGGCCGTTTCCGACCAGGCCATCGCCGACCGGCTCAAGATCAGTTATGTGTGTTAATTTTTCAGCCATCATCCGTCAGCTATCAAGTGTTAGCCGACGGCCAATAGCTCAAGACCTGGTTTGAAACATGAAAATACAAGGCAATATCGACGGCAAGCGGGTTCCCTCGCGAATCCTTGAAGAAACCATCCAGAACGCCATCAAGGACGGCGCCAAGGACCTCGTTGTCGAGGCACGCGGCCAGCACGGCATCGGCGGCCGGATCTGGCCCAAGTACGGGCCGGTGAGGATAACCGCCAGCGGCCCCATCGGCCAGCGGCTGGGCGCCATGGGCATGCCCGGCACCGAGATCATCGCCGATGGCGGCGCCTCCGACGACGTGGGCTGGCTCAACTGCGGGGCCACCATCACCGTGCTGGGCGACGTCACCAACGGCGCCCACAACGCAGGGGCCCAGGGCATCCTCTATGTCCAGGGCGGCGGCGGCGCCCGCTGCGACACCATGACCAAGCAGAACCCCCGTTTCGAGCCCCTGCAATCCTGGTATTTCCGCGACGTCGGCGACTCGTTCGCCGAATTCAAGGCCGGCGGCATCGCCGTGGTCTGCGGGGTCAACCCGCGCCATCCCGACAACATCCTGGGCTACCGGCCCTGCGTCGGCATGGTGGGCGGCACCATCTATTTCCGTGGCCCGATCAAGGGCTACAGCGACAAGGACGTCCAGCTCCTCGATCTCACCGAGCAGGACTGGCAATGGCTCACCGCCAACATCAAGCCGTATCTCGCCGCCATCAAGCGCGCCGACCACCTGACCGAATTGACCAAGGCCAGGGACGACTGGCGGAAACTGGTCGCCTACACCCCGGCCGAGAAAAAGGCGCGGACCGCCAAGCGGATGTCGACCAAGGAGTTCCGCCGCAAGTTCTGGGAAAAGGAAGTGGGCAAGGGCGGCATCTTCGCCGACATGGTCGAGGAAACCTTCACCCTCACCCCCTATGTCGCCACCGGCGAGAACCGATTGCAGAAACCGGTCTGGCTGAACGAGGAGAAACTCGCCCCCTGCGTGGCCGCCTGCCCGTCCGGCATCCCTTCCCACAAGCGCTATCAGCTCCTGCGTGACGGCAAGGAAGCCGAGGCCTTGCGGCTGGTCCTGGAATACAGCCCGCTGCCCGCGTCGATCTGCGGCGAACTCTGCCCGAACCTGTGCATGAAGGCGTGTTCCCGCAAACTGCTCGACAGGCCGCTGGACATCAAGAAACTCGGCAAGCTGAGCGGCGAGGTCGCCCCCCCCGAGCCCTGCCACGCCACCGGCCGCACCGTGGCGGTGATCGGCGGCGGCCCGGCCGGGCTTGCCGCCGCCTGGCAACTGACCCTGCTGGGACACGCGGTCACCCTCTACGAGGCCAAGGAGCAACTGGGCGGACGCCTGCTCGATGCCGTGGCCGGCGGCAAACTCGACCGGGCCATCCTCGATCGTGATCTCAAGCGCATCACCGGCTTGCTCGCCTGCAAAACCGGGGTCGCCGTGGACCGCGAGCTGCTCGCGGCGCTCTGCAAGGAACACGACGGGGTGATCATCGCCTGCGGCGCGCAGGACAAAGAGGGCGGCGGGCTTGCCTTCCTTACCGCCGGCATCAACCACGCCGGCGGCAAGATCAAGGTCAACGGCCTGGGACAAACCGACGAACTGAAGGTTTTCGCGGTGGGCGACGTGGTCGGCAGGGGCCTCGCCACCCACGCCGTCGGCAGCGGTCGCAAGGGCGCCGACGCCTTGAGCAGCCTGATGATGGGCCATGAATACAAGCCGGAGAAACGCGAGGCCATCGCCTACGCGCAGCTGAATCTCGTCTACTTCGAGGCGGGCCAGACCCCTGATTCCCTCGCCGGCGAGGCGCAGCGCTGCGTCTCCTGCGGGACATGCCGCGACTGCCACCTCTGCGAATCGGCCTGCTATCACCAGGCCATCTCCCGCCGCGCCACCGCCAACGGCGAGTTCGAGTATCTGGCCGACGAACGGAAATGCATCGGCTGCGGCTTCTGCGCCGGCATCTGCCCCTGCGGGGTCTGGGAGATGCGCGACAACGCCTGACGACACGGCCGGTAAAAACCCCGGCCATAACCGTATATTTGACCTGGAGGGATCCATGACCGCACCCGAACCGCCGACCGGCACCGTCAAGAAAGAAACCATGCTTATTATCGCCTTCACGACCTTTGTGATCGGCTTCCTAAGCGGCATCGTTTTTTCCGTCTACAAGACGGGCCCGGCCGTTCCCGCCCAACCGGCAAACACCGCTTCGCCCATGGCCCAGGCTCCGGCCGGCGGCCTCGACGCCCAGACCAGCGCCGCCATCCTCGCCCTGGAGCGGGAAGTGGCGGTCAACAAGGACAACGTCATGGCCTGGACCCAGTTGGGTCACAAGTACTTTGACACCGACCAGCCCGCCAAGGCGATCGCCGCTTACAAACAGGCCCTGGAACTCGATCCCGGCGTCGCCGATGTCTGGACCGACCTGGGGGTCATGTACCGCCGCAACAAACAGTTCACGGAGGCGATCAACGCCTTCGACAAGGCGCGCGAACTCAACCCCAGCCACGAGCAGAGCCGCTTCAACCGGGGGGTCGTCTACCTCTTTGACCTCAACGATCCGGCAAACGCCGCGGCAGCCTGGAAGGAACTGCTGGCCATCAACCCCAACACCATCGCCCCCAACGGTCAGCCGCTTGCCGAGCTGATCGCCGACGCCGAAAAAAAGGCAAAAAAATAGACAGCCGGCCACCGCGCTCGCCTCCCCGCAACCGCAGCCCTGGGAACCAATAAAAAAGCTCGCATGGCATAAAGCCATGCGAGCTTTTTTATTGGTCCTGCAACAGAGACCGGCCCCGGCAACTATCCGCGACGGCCGCGCAGCGCTTCGATCTCAGTCAACGCCTTTTCAAGCGCGACATCCTTCTGCGCCACCAGTTCCTCCAAGGCCGCAAGCCGCTGCTGCCATTCCTTCTCGGCCCGCTTCCGTTCGGTGACATCGTACAGCAACACCAGCACCGCCCGGTGCCCGTCGTCCTCAAAGGAAACAAACTTCAACAGCAACTGCCTGCCGTTGACCTGCAACGGCTCCTCGCCGCCCAACCCCACCGGCGTCGCCCCGAGCCCGGCAATCCGCGCAACCAGGGCCTGCCGGCAGGCGACAGGGAAATGTTCGCTCAAGGCGGTCGCCAACAACTGCTCCTCACGCCCCCCCAACAACATGGCGGCGGCCCGGTTGGCATATACAATGGAGCCGCCGGGCGTCAACTCAAGGAAACCGTCCGCCAGGCTGTCGACGGTGATCTCGAAATGTCGGCGCACCGCGATCAACTCCCTGGTGACCTGACGCTCATGAACCTCGTTGACGCCGTAGATGGTCTTCTGCAACCGGCTGGTGGTTTCGGCATCAACATGATCGAGAATCGTGTTGAGATGCGCCTGCATCCCCTTGAACGGACCCTTGGCGACACAAGCATCGGCCCCGAACGAGGAAAAATCGATTCTGGTTTCGGCGGCGACAGCGGAAACGATCACCAGCACCACCGTATCAAAGGCCGGCATCTTACGGATGATCCGGCACAACCGCTCCCCGTCGATCAACGGCATCACCAGATCGATAAAGATCACCTCCGGGACAAAGGTCTCAAGCTCGGCAAGCGCAGCCAGCCCGTCCTCGGCGGTTTTCACCTCATACCCCTTGCCTTCCAGAAACCCGCTCAACATCCGCAGGAAGACCTTGTTGTTATCGACAACCAGTACCTTTTTTACCATCTCCGCCCCAACTCTCCATCGCAGAACCCCACCGTCCTCGCGGCCGGCGCATTACCCTTCGAAACGGTCATTATTGCCCGAACAGAGAGAATATGCAAGGTCTCCGTCACAAAATAGCGCCCCTCCACAGCCGGGCTGCCCATGGCATTGTCTGAGGGTTGACGGACTCAAGAGGAAGGGCATTCCAGGCGCAACGGCAAGGGCGGGCGCGTATATCATTCCCGCCGGTCGGGACACCGGGAAACCTGCGCCATCGCATGTGGTCCCATCACTTCAACGGCTTGTCGCCAAAGACCTTGGGATACAGCCGCTGGGCGCAATCCGGACAGAGGCTGTGACTGAAGGCCGCCTCCGAATGCTTGCTGATGTATGATTCGATTTGATTCCAATAGCCCTGATCATCACGGATGTTTTTACAGGAGGCGCAGATGGGCAGAAGCCCGCTCAAGGTCTTGACCTTGGCAAGCGCCTCCTCAAGAACGGCATTCTTCGCGGCCAGGTCGGCGGTGCGTTCCGCCACCTCGGCTTCCAGCCGGTCGCGATGGCGGAGTAATTCCTGCTCGACGCGCTTTCGCCTGGTGATATCCTGCATGAGCAGAATAATCGAGCGCCGGTTGCCATCGGCAAACGGCACAAACTTCAGCAGCAACAGTCGGTCGTTGACCACAAGCGCGTCAGCCTCCCCAACCTCGACGCACTCGTCGGCAAGCGAGGCAAGCAGTTGCAGCAAATGCCGCCCGGCGCCCTCATCAAAACAACCGGCAAGGGGGGCGGCCAGCAACCTCTCCGCCTCCACCCCCAGCAACACCGACGCCATCCGGTTGGCGAAGATGACAACCCCATCGGGGGTCAACTCCAGGAAGCCGTCCGCCATATTGTCCACGGTGACTTGAAAATGCCGACCGGCGGCGATCAACTCCTTGGTGATCTGCCGCTCGAGGGTCACGTCGCCCCCATAGATGCCGCTGGACAGCTTGGCCCGCGCCCCGGATTCAAGATGCGACAACACGTCGCTGACATGGACCTGCATCGCCTTGAAGGGCCCCTTGGCAATGCAGGCATCGGCGCCGAAGCCGGCAAAGTCGACCTTTGCCTCGGCGGCGATGGCGGAAACTATGACGAGGGCGACGGCGTCGAACTCCGGCATCTTGCGGATGATCCGACACAACCGCTCCCCGTCGATCAACGGCATCACCAGATCGACAAACGCCACCGCCGGCACAAACGACTCAAAAAGACGGAGGGCGGCGAGACCGTCTTCGGCACACCGGACGTCATATCCCTGCTCTTCAAGAAAATGGCTCAAGAGCCGGAGAAACATCTTGTTGTTGTCGACGATCAGAATTTTCTTTTCCACGTTTCCCTCTAAAAAATCCTGATTGCGGTGAATCCCCAAAGCCTCGCAAGCAAACAGGCGGGCCAGGGATCGAAATCGGTCCGCCTGTTGAAATTGATAACCAGAAACTATTATACAACAGAGATGGCCACAGATGAACAAATTATTTGTTAGAGGGACAGATCGCGCGATCCCGATCGCCCAGCCCATCAAGCACCAGGTGTGCGGGCTGGGCATCGCCACTGTCAAGATGCGGCGTCGCCCAGCCCGGCCAACTGCTCGACAAAGAATGAAAGCTTGCGGGAGCGCAACAGGCTGCGCACCGGCTTCGCAAGGTCCGGCTCCTGGACCTGGGAAAGCACCTCTTTCATCTTGCAGAGGATCTGCTGATCGCCGCAAAAAAGATCGCGGTATCTGGGCAGCAGCGCCAAGAGGTACTCCCGCAGCTCCCGGCAACGCTCGGCCGGCTCGGAAACGGCGCGATATTCCCCCCGCAGCCGCTTGAACAGCAGCGGATCGGCAATGGCGCCGCGCCCCATCATCAAGCCGGCGGCGCCGGTCTGGGCGGTAACGCGCTCGGCATCCGCCACCGTGAAGATATCACCGTTGGCGATCACCGGCAGCTTGCTGTCGCGGACAGCGGTGGCGGTGATCCGGTGATCGGCCGGGCCGCTGTATTTCTGCACCACGGTCCGGGGATGGATGATCAGGAAATCGACCCCGCAATCCTCGAATACCGGCAGCAGGCTTAACACCTGGCCCGGATCGTCAAACCCGGAACGAACCTTGACGGAAAACCCCACCTCGACATGACGCCGCAACCGGGCAAGCAGCTTCGCCAAGCCGACCGGGTCGCGCAGCAAGGCGCCGCCGGCGGAATTGCCGGTCATGCGGCCGTAAGGGCAGCCGAGGTTGATATTCAAATGCTCGCCGCCAAGCTCCTGCACCATATCCGCCGCCGCGACCAGCGCCTCGGCGTCCGCCCCGATCAGTTGCACCACCAGCGGCACCCCGCCGCTTCGGCCCAACACCTCGGCGCGGCCGGTGGCGGGGAGAACCCGGCGGGCTCCGGCCTGAACCCGGACAAATTCGGTAAAAACCACATCGGGCCGGACCGTTTCCACAAACAGCCCGCGCAGCGCGCGATTGGTCAATCCCTGCATCGGCGCCAGCATCAGGGGATGACAGCCACGACGCCATGGCAACCGGTTGTTTCCCTCCGCATCACTCATCTTTTCCATCCCTGCCGCCTATCCATAAATCTGCCCGTCGCCCCCAACCGCCATTCCGCCGGGCCTGAAAAAATACCGGCGCGTTATTGATAATTTACTCGGTGATTTTTCGTATAAAAAAGGGTAACACTAAAGGAATTCACACAACTTGACAATCATGCGACCCATGACCAAAGGCACTCGGCAGCGCCACGGAATGCCGGCGACCTTCCGCCGTTATACCCGCAAGGACAGGATTCGGGACCCCATAGCAGATGCAGATCGAAACCAACACCCAGTTGAGGAAAATCCAGGACACCCTGCAAAAGATGGACGACTCGCTGGCCCTGATGATGCAGAATCCGGCGATCAAGGCGTGGAACAACATCGTCATCCCCGAAAACGAGGCAATGATCTTCTTTTTCGGCGTCCGCAGCAACCCCACCCTGCACGCCCAGGTCGGCGACAAGAAACTGCCCGGCCTCATCGACGCACAGATCGCCTTTCGCCTGCACCCCTCCCGCAAGAGCCGGGAGGACATCTACCAGACCATCAACGACATCCGCCGAGCCATCAACGACATCGCCAACGCCCTGGCCATGACCGACGATTCGGCGTCGACCCTCGCCAAGATTGAAAAGGAGACGGAAACCCTCCAGAACAGAACCAAGTATTTCCAGCAGGCCGGGAAGATCCTGCAAACCGTTTACCTCAACCTCAAGCGGTTCACCCTGCTGGACATGGTCGGCTACATCCGCCACCATGTCGATGCCGGCAGCGCCGTGGAAAAGGAATTCATGGAAAACGGCATCCGCCTCTTCACCTTCCTGGAAGACAAGTCATCCGAGCCGGGCGGGCAACAGCTTCTCCCCATCAGCACCTGCATGGAAAAGGCCGACAGCCTCCTCTTCACCTTCACCCAGTACCCCAACACCTGCGAGGAACTCGCCAACAGCACCTCGCATCTGGTGCCGGCGGTGATCGTCGATCTTTTCATCGCGCCGGTGGCGCAGGTGCTGCAGAAAATCAGGGGCACCCTGCAGAGCAGGGAAGGCATGCTCGACAAGCTGACGACCCCGGTCAAGGATGAGTTCGGCAGGCTCAACCGGACCGACAACCCCGGTGCGTTCTTTGAATATTTCAAGGAGATCGAGAAGATCGTCAACCGGGTCAAGATCGCCCTCATCGACCTCGGCCGCAACAAGGATTTCCTGACCATCATCGACGTCAGCAACACCATCATCAGCGAAGCCGCCGCCTTCAGCGGCTGGCTCAGGAACATCCCCGACGATCTCGAGGAAGAATTCCGACGGCCCAACTCCACCCTCGACATGCGCCATTTCGCCGACACCCTCCGCCGCCGATACTACACCGGCGGACTCATCTCCATGGTGAGGCGATTCTTCAGCCGCAAGCTCAGCGCCGACCTGATCATCCATGTCCTCAAGAACTGCCCGGTGCTGCCCGCCAGCGGCGACAAGGGCAATATCAAGGAGATGAAGGACACCAACACCCTGAACAATTTCCTCCGCAAGACCCTGCGCGAATACGAAAAAACCATGGTTCACAAGGATATCGACCAAACCCTGCGACAGGGGATCATGGATTACACCAAGATCGTTGCCGCCAAGGTCGGCGCCGTACCGCTCAACTCACCAAGCCTGCGGGAGTATTACGACGGCGCGGCCCTCCTGCAGCACCTCACCAACCCGGCCCGGCTGGGCAAGAAAAAATAACCGTAAAGCCCTCGCCTCCCTCAGCGGCCATCCCCGGTCATGTTCCGGCACCGCTGTTCGATCTGGTAGGCGATACGCTGCACGCTTTCCGCTTGCAGCGCCTGCCCCTCTCGCGGATTGGCCAACAGCGACGCGTTCTGCTCATTGATCACGCTGACCGCATGCCGGCCGCTCGCCTCAACAATCCAGCCGGGCAAAAACACAACCCCCTTGACCGACACCGGCTCGCCCACCACCCGCGTCAGCCAGTCGGCAAGCCAATCCGCCTGCTGCCGGACCCTGACCACCGGGCCGGTTTCCAGCCAGCCCGGAAAGGACAAGGTCTTCCCGTCATAAAACACCCGATTCTCGCTTGACTGCCCCTGCTTGCGCGGCCTGGACCGCCCCTCGGTGGCAACCGCATACACCCCGGCCGGACCGACCAAGACATGATCGATACTGTACCCTTCCGCCGGAAAGCCATGAAACACCCCATACCCGCTGCGCATGAGCAGATTCAACTCCTGCCCCACCGCCTGGTGGCAGTCCAGGGCAAAGGATTCCCGCCGGCGTGCCGCCAGCAGGCGCATTATCGAGAAAAAGAGCGCGGCAACCAGCAACGCCGCCAGCAAGAGAATGGCAAGAATCAGCCAGGAAGAGGAAAACGGCGAGGGAGCACAGGCGGCGGGCCTGACCAGCAGCAGCGCCGCCAGCAACGGCGGCGCGAAGAGCAGCAGCAACAGGAATAAATCAAGCTTGGCGTCGATGGCGACGAGTCGCCGCCGCAACGGCTCACCAGGACCGTGCAGCAGGTACCGGACAAGGGGCGTTTTTGCCGTCGCCACCCGATGCCTGAACCAATACACTACCAGATAAGCTACCGCCACCGTGCCGGCAAACAAGACAACAAAAGGCAACACCGAATACAACGCGTCTGCAGGCATGATCCCCTCCCCTATCCGGAACGCCGCCGACAACAATCACCCGCAGGGAACCCGAGGGATGCGCGACATACTGAGCAAGGCGGCAAGCCGCCCCGCCAACCGCTCAGGCGCGCCCGACCTTGATATCGTGGGCGGACTGAAAATAGTCGCTGTCCTTGGCGAAATCATCCACCAGGCGGTGCAGCTCCTGCAACCGCTGCTCCGGATTGCTCACCGGCTCGCACTCCTCGCACATCGGATCATCGCACGGCTGGCGGGTATAGAGCCAGTAGTGTATCGCCCCCATCAGCAACCCGTCTGAAATATCCCAGAGATCGGCCTCCTGCTGCTCATCGGCGATGCGATTGGCAAGGTCGACCACCTGTCGGGCCGCCTCGTCATAAGCATCACCACTATCGTCCTGCAGCTCCGATTTGATCTGTTTCGACAACACCATTACCCTGCTCCCTGGAAAATATTGAAGCCCACCAGCGCATATCCCACCGGATCACGCCGCGAGGTTTCCGCACCTTGATTGCCCTGATCACTTACTCTATATCCCGCATCGGCCACGGATGCAAGCCGCACGGAACAAGTACGCGCCAGCCGACGCCGCCCGCCGACCCCACAGCGACCCGCACAAAATTGTTTCAGTCCGCCGCCTGCTCCGCCGCATCCACCTTCACAGGCTTGCGACGCGCCCTGCCGCCAGCCAGGGCCAAGCCAACCCCAACCAGCCGCAAGGCCCGAAAGGCCATCAGGCCGAAACCGGCAAGAACCGCAACCACAACAGCCTTGGCCGGCACCTCGGATCGCATGGCGCATCCCCCCGTCTGCAAGCGGCACGAGCAAGGCCGCCCCAACCCCAAATCCCGGCAGGCCCCATCCCGCGCCTAAAAATTTTCCTGGTGGCGAATATAGCTTATTGCGACCACCCCGGCAACAACACCGCCTCTTTTCACCATTTTGCCACACGCAAACCCTTCCCGACCGACACCATTCCCCGTGAACGTTATTACATTTTTGTTTTAACAACTCCCACAGATCGGCCGAATTAATTACAAAATAGTAAGGCGCTTGACCCAGCCGGAGTCCGGCCGAACCGCGCCACCTGCGTCAACAATTCAACGCAATTCAGGCAATTTAAGCACCAGCATCCGCAACCATAACCATTCTGGCACGCTCCTTGCTCAGATACCCGGCACACGCATGCGCACCACCAAACAACTTCATCCAGGGAGCCAAGGAGAATCAAACAATGAAAAAAATCGAGGTAATCATCAAACCGTTCAAGCTGGATGACCTGAAAACAGCGCTCAACGAAATGGGCGTGCAGGGCATGACCATCAGCGAGGTAAAGGGCTTCGGCCGCCAGAAGGGTCACACCGAGATATACCGGGGGGCCGAATACGTGGTGGACTTCATCCCCAAGATCAAGGTGGAGATCGTCGTCACCGCCGACCAGGTCGAGCGGGTGATCGAGACCATCATCTCCAGCACCCGCACCGGCAAGATCGGTGACG
>DHYT01000082.1 GCA_002415465.1 Desulfobulbaceae bacterium UBA5123 | reverse complement strand
GTCCGTTGTGGGCGGGGAAGATCAGGATGTGTAATTCTGTACTTTACCCTATTATACAGAATGGGCCAATATTGGGTTAGGCAGAATCCGCCTATAATCGAAATAAGACGCGCGGTCTAACGCCTGTTATGTGAAAAAGGGATCAAGTCATGAACAAAAAAAGATAGATGGAAAACAATATATCAATCTGGTTAACGAAAAAATGAAAGAGCATGATATGTATACAGAAGGGATGAAAATAGAAAATGTCCCCGCAAATACAGATCAGTCTTCAGGTTACGTAGTTCATGGTAACGGTGAAGCTGTTATCTCTTGGGCAACAAGAGAGATAGAAAAGGAATATGTGCTTAGTATTAAATAAGGAGAAGCAAATGAAACTTATGATCCTTCTTATCAGTATTTGTTTACTATCCGCCTGTGCAACCACTTCAGAAAAAATCGTTCTTCCAAGTGGAGAGCAGGGTGTGGCCGTAAGATGTGAAGAATTTTTGAAAGACTGTTATCGAGAAGCAGGTAGGGTTTGTCCTAATGGATATGAGATAAAAGAAAAAACTACATCATCGAATTTTCTTGTACCTGTTTATGATCTAATGGTCGTGTGTAAGTAAGAACAACCATTGCGTTCACGGCAGTGCCCATTCCCGGGTAGAATCCGGTGTATAGAGAACCCGCCTCCTTCTGGGATGGCGGGCTCTTTTGCGTTTTTGCCTGTGGGGTCAAGGGGCGATCGGGCTTGCCGAGCAGGCGGTAATTCTTGAGGCGAGATTTTCGAGGGTATCCGGGCTGAGGCAGTTGATGCCGCCAAGGATTTTGATGTCGTAGAGCTGATAGAGGTTCAACATCTGGCGGTTGCAGTCCGCAAGGTCCGCTGGCTGGCGCCGGGATGTGGCGTCGATACACGATACCGGGCAGCTTTGCAGACCGATCAGCCGCTTCATGACGAGCGCCGGTTGGTTCGATGCGTTGAAGCAGGAGGGTGAAACATTGTTGATCATGTAGCCGACGGGTTTTTTGATGCCGAGGCTGTCGATGGTATCGATGGCCTCCAGAAGGGTGGTGCCGTCGGGCAGGCGCCCATCCTGGTTGACCTTGAAGCTGATGATGTACGGGGCGGTGGTGAAAGCCATGGCCGTGGCGATGCCGACGGCCTCGGCCATGGCCGGCATGGAGGAGGCGAGGAGGAGGTCCACCCCTTCGTTTTCAAGTTGTTCGATCTGCCACTGATGGAAGGCGATCGATTCGCGACTGGAGAGGGCCAGCTCCGGCTGGTCATGGTCAAGCCTGCTGCTTATAAGGCCGGCGATATGGATGTGTTCGGCCCATTCGTCGCAGTCGGCGCGGAGGTACTTGAGAAAACGGACGGCCAGGGCGTTGATGTTGTTGCTGACGTTGGCCGCGGCCAACGATTCGTGGTTGGCCTGCCAGGTCGGCGAGGTAAGGATCAGCGGCACCTGTAATTTGCTGGCGATGGTAATGAAATTTTGATAATGCGCCGCCAGTATTGCCCGGCCGGCCTCGTTGTTCAGCAGCATGGTGCTGGCAAGGGTGGGCGGCAAGGTGCTGACGCCGGTAGGGGAAAGGAAGTTCATGGCCGAGCAGCTTGTGAGAATCAGGTTGTGCTGGGCAAGGTAGTAGGTGTTGAACAATTCGTTGCGTCCTCTTGTTGCGGGTGGCTGTAACGCGCCGAAGAAATACACTAATGATTGTCAGGATAGGTAATCGTAATCCATTTTATTTGTTATAGTCAAGAAAAGTTCTTATTTGATGCACACGCCGATGGCTGCGGCCTGGGCAGCAGGATGTATAGTGCAAAAAGCGGAGAGCGGTCTCACGAAAAAAGTTCAGAAAACAGTGGCGGGTCTGGTAAATGGAATACCCTTGGGGCAAGCAGATGGGAGGGGCGCACAAAAAAAGGGGTGAGCGGAAATCCGCTCACCCCTTGATATTTCTGGTACGCCCGACAGGATTCGAACCTGTGACCTACGGCTTAGAAGGCCGTTGCTCTATCCGGCTGAGCTACGGGCGCTCATGGTGAATCGCGCCCTATATTAGACCGATCCGGCCGGGAAATCAACATTGGAGAAGAGCCGCTCACCGATTGTCAGTCGGTTCCATCCTATTTGCGGGGCTGTTTTTTCCAGACCGGCCCCTTGCCGGTGTCGAAGACGGTGATCCCGTGTTCGGCGAGCTGCGCGCGCGCCGCGTCGGCCCTGTCCCAATCCTTATCGCGGCGTGCCTGCTCGCGCTCCTGCAGCAGCTTGTCGATCGCAGGGTCCAATTGGGTCTGTTCAAGCCGCATGACGTTGAGGATCGCATTGATCTTGTTCAGGGCCTCGACGATGTATTGCTTCTGCTCCCGATCCAGCATCCCGGCGGCGATGATCGGGTTTGCCTTTTTGATGAAATCAAAGAGGCAGCCCAGGCCACGGGAGATGTTCAGGTCGTCGTTCATCGCCGCCACAAACCCTTCTTCCATGCGGGTGAGATGGCTTGCGATCTCGGGATGGGGCAATTCCGGCGGCAGGCAGATCAGCTTGCGGATGAAATCGTCCAGCCGTTTCAGGCTCCGGCAGGCTTCATCAAGCCGTTTGTAGGTGAAATTGATCGGTTTCCGGTAGTGGCTGGCGATGAGGAAGAAGCGGACCTGGCGCGGCGTATATCCTTTGGCGGTGAGATCGCGCAGGGTGACGATATTATTAAGCTCACGGCTCATCTTCCTGCCGTCCACGGTGAGCAGTTCGCTGTGCAGCCAGTAGTTGGCCAGGGGTTTGCCGGTAACCGCCTCGGCAATGGCGTTTTCGTTTTCATGATGCGGAAAAATCAGGTCGCGGCTGCTGGTGTGGATGTCCATGGTCTGGCCGAACAGGTGCAGCGACATCGCCGCGCATTCGATATGCCAGCCTGGGCGGATGTTGCCCCATTGGGTTTTGTAGAAGATGCCGTTCTTAAGTTCCGCCAGGGTGGAGCGTTTGAGCAGGGTGAAATCCACCGGGCTGTCCTTGTCGTAATTGTCCAGATCCACTGTTTTGCCCACCTTGATCTTGCTCAAGTCAACCTGCGCAAGCTTGCCGTACCGTGGAAACTTTGAGATGTCGAAATAGATGGAACCGTGTTTCTCGTAGGCATAGCCTTTTTGCGCCAACTCGCCGGCGAGCTGGATCATCTGCTCGACATGTTGCGAGGCGCGCGGGTAGCTGGTGGCGGGGAGTACGCCTAATGCGTCGATATCAACCATGAATTCGCGAATATAGCCATCGGTGAACTCAAGCAGGCTTTGCCCGGCCGCCTCGGCCCCGGCAATGGTATTGTCGTCGAGATCGGTGAAATTCATGTAGTATTCCACCTTGTAGCCGCGATCGTTCAGCAGGCGGGTGATCAGATCGGCGACCACAAAGCGGCGGCAGTGGCCAAGATTGGCGATTTCATGGGCGGTGGGGCCGCAAGCGTAGAAGGTGACCTTGTCGGCGCGGATGGAACGAAACGGTTCCTTGCGGCGCTTCAGGGAGTTGAAGAAGCGTACCTCCGGCGGCTTGGCGGGTTCCGCCGGTTTCTCGCCGGTGAAGAGCTGGGTGCTCAGGTAGCGTTCGCCGCCGTCCGGGAAGATGACGACGATGGTGCCTTCGGTCATCTGCTCGGCCCGTTTGAGGGCCGCGCACATGGCGGCGCCGGAGCTCATGCCGACGAAGATGCCTTCCTGGCTGGCAAGCTGCCGGGCCATGGCAAATGCCTCCTCATCGACGACATGAATGATCTGATACGGTTTTGACTTGTCGAAGATGCCGGGCCGGTATGATTCCTTCATGTTCTTGAGGCCTTGGATCTTGTGCCCGTAAAAGGGCTCCATGGCCGTCACCCGCACCTCTGGATGCTGATCGGCAAAGTAGTTGCACAGACCCATCACCGTGCCGCTGGTGCCCAGGGTGGCAACGACATCGGTGACCTCGCCGCCGGTTTGTTCCCAAATCTCGGGGCCGGTGCCAAGGTAGTGCGCCCGCCAGTTGGCGTCGTTGTTGAACTGGTCGGTAAGGAAGTATCGCTCCGGATGTTCGCGGGCAAGCGCGTAGGCCTGCTCGATGGCGCCGTCGGTGCTCCGCTTGGCCGGGGTGAGGACGATCTCGACCCCGTAGGCCTTCATGATCTTGCGCCGCTCGATACTGGCCGACTCCGGCATCACCAGCTGGCAGCGGTATCCTTTTACCGCGCAGACCATGGCCATGCCGATGCCGGTGTTGCCGCTGGTCGCCTCGAGAACGATCTTGTCGGGGGTCAATGCCCCCGATTCCTCGGCCTCCTTGATCATCTGATACGCGATCCGGTCCTTAACCGAGCCGCCGGGGTTGAAGCTTTCCACCTTGGCGAGAATACGGACCTTTGTAAAAGGATTGAGCTTGTTGATGACGACCAGCGGGGTGTTGCCGATACGGTCAAGGATGTTCGACGAGTGCATGGTGAATCCCGATCGATTGGGGTTGGTTGTACCGGAAACAGGGCGTGGATCGGCCTGGATGCCGAGTTTATCAGCCACAGTAACGGTATTTTACCGATCTGAAAATAAAATCCATAAAAAAAAAGGCAAGCATCCGTGAAGATGCTTGCCTTGGAAACTGCAACCGCGGGTAATCGCCTTACGCTTCTGTCTCCAGGGTAACGGTGATGGCGATCTTGTAGAGCAGGCTCAGGATGAAGAAGCCTGCGGACCATACGCCGATGGTGATGCAGATCTCACCCAGGGACGGATAGTACTCGGTGACCTGATTCATCATGTTGGGGACAAAGCCGCCAAGCACCAGCCCGAGGCCCTTGTCGATCCACAGCGAGACGAAGAGCAGCGCGCAGGCGGCTACCAGCATGCCATCCGACTTCTTGGAACGGGAGAGGAACAGCATGGGGATGGCGATCAAGCCGGCGGCCATGGAGAAGCGCATGAACGGCACCAGATTGTTGTACACATGGCCGTCATGCTCCAGACCGAAGAACAGGTAGTCCAGGGTGTGCATATGGCCAGGCAGGTTTGAGTAGTAGGCGACAAAGACCTCACAGGCGACAAAGAAGAAGTTCATCAGCGCGGCATAACCGATGATGGTGACCAGCTTGTCCTGGGCGGTGCGGCCGATATCGAACTTGGTGGTCCGCTTGAGGACCATGGCGATGATCATCAGCAGAGAGGGGCCGGCCGCAAAGGCGGAGGCCAGGAAGCGGGGCGCCAGGATGGCGGTGAGCCAGAAATGACGGCCCGGCAGACCGCAGTAAAGGAAAGCGGTAACGGTGTGAATACTGATTGCCCAGGGAATGGACAGATAGATGAAGGGCTTGATCCATTTCGGGTACTTGACGCCCTTGTAGTGGGAGTGCAACACTACCCAACCGCAGAGGACGTTGAGGATCAGGTAGACGTTAAGCACGATCATATCCCAGAACAGCATGGAGTTGGGGGTAGGATGCAGCATAACGTTGAGGGCCCGGATCGGCTGGCCAAGGTCGGCAAGGATGAACATCAAACACATGGCAACGGCGCCGATGGCCATGAACTCGCCGAGGATCGTGATCCGCCCGAAGGCCTTGTAGTCATGGATATAATACGGCAAGACCAGCATCAAGCCACCGGCGGCCACGCCGACCAGGAAGGTAAACTGGGAGATATACAACCCCCAGGATACATCCCGGCTCATGCCGGTATAGCCAAGGCCGTATTGGTATTGCTGGCTGTAGCACAAAACGCCGACCCCGATCAGGAGAAGGAGGAAGGCCATCCACCCCTTATACAGAAAGCTACCTTTTAACGCTTTTTCCAACATGACAGGTCACCTTAGAGAATATAGAAAAGGGAGGGATTGGTCCCCAAAGATGGTTTCCGCTGAATGGTAAACTTCTCGCTCAGCACCTTGTTGATCTCGGAACCGGGATCGTTCAGGTCGCCGAAGATCATGGCGCCGGTGGGACGCACCGCCTCGACGCAGGCGGGCTCGAGCCCTTCGGCCAACCGCTCGGCGCACATGTTGCACTTCTCGACCACGCCGCGCATCCGGGTGGGGAAATCGGGGTTTTCGTGCTTGACGAAGGGCCGCGGGTCACGCCAGTTGAAGCTCCGGGCGCCGTAGGGGCAGGCGGCCATGCAGAAACGGCAGCCGATGCACCTGTGGTAGTCCATGGCAACGATTCCGTCCTCCCTCTTAAATGTCGCCTTGGTCGGGCAGGCACGAACACATGGCGGGTTGTCGCAGTGATTGCAGAACACCAGGAACCTGGAATCCTGCAGGTGCTCATTACTGTGATAATGGCTCATGGT
>DHYT01000084.1:1212-6157 GCA_002415465.1 Desulfobulbaceae bacterium UBA5123 | reverse complement strand
TTGTTTTCCTTCATGATGCGGGTGGCACGCATCAGCGAGGTGTTCTCGTCCACGGTCAGGACGTCCTTTGCCATCCAGTCTCTGATAAGCATATTTCCTCCTTTGAAAAATCAACGCAAAAGAATCAAAAGGTTGTCGACCATAGTAGGCACGATAACAGCATAGGTTCCCATCTTATAAAATATTCCCTTCTATCTGGCAAGGTGTTGTGTGCCGGCGCGGGAAGAATTGCTGGCCGCACCGGCGGCCGCGCCGCCACTTTTATCTTGAATTATGGGGCCGAACAGGTAAAGAAAGGTAGGCTTCCGTTTCCCAGCCGCCACCTCAAATAGAAAGGCGCTGCAGCACCTCTTCTCTCGCCATTCCGGACCTCGCATGTATCCTCCTCTTGCCGACCCCGAGCTTCAGTCCCTCCTTGCGTTTCTCGCCCGGGAAGAGGTTTTTGCCTTTTTCGAGACCACCCGGGCCAGGGATGGCGAAGCGCGCAGCCTGCTCTTCCGTCGGCCCGAGGCCGTGCTCCGCTGTGCCAGTACCGACCAGGCGGCAGATTTCTTTGCCAAGGCCGCCCAGTGGCTGGAGAAGGGGTTCTACCTGGCCGGCTGGTTCGCCTACGAGTTCGGCTATCTGCTTGAGCCGGCTTTGGCCGGTCTGGTCTGGCCCGGTCCGCCATTGGTCCTGGCCGAACTGGGGGTCTACCGGCAGCCGCACATCTATGACCACAGTCTGGGCCGTTTTGCCGGCGCCGGCCCCTGGCCCACTGTGGACCAGACCGCCCAGCCGGCCAACGGCCACCGGCTGGAGCGGCTGCGCCTCAACCTGGAGCGGGAGGCGTATCTCGACGCCATCGCGCGGATCAAGGCCTACATAGCCGCCGGCGACACCTATCAGGTCAACTACACCCTCAAGCTCCTCTTCGACTTCGCCGGCTCGCCCGAGTCCCTCTACCAGACCCTGCGCCGAAATCAGAGCGTGGCCTACGGCGCCTATCTCCGTAACGGTGCCCGGCGGATCCTCTCCTTTTCGCCAGAGCTCTTTTTCCGTAAGCGCGGCGGGGTATGCACGGTGCGGCCCATGAAGGGTACGGCCCGGCGGGGCAGGACCTGCGAGGAGGACGAGCAGATTGCCGCCTGGCTGGGTGCTGATCTCAAAAATCGCAGTGAAAACGTTATGATCGTCGACCTGCTGCGCAACGACCTGGGCCGCATCGCCACCATGGGTTCCGTGCGCACCGACAGGCTGTTCGAGGTCGAGACCTACGAGAGTCTCCACCAGATGACCTCCACCATCAGCGGCCAGCTGCGACCAGGGCTAGGGCTTGCCGAGCTGTTCGGCGCCCTCTTCCCCTGTGGCTCGGTGACCGGCGCGCCCAAGATCAGGACCATGGAGATCATCCGCGAACTGGAAAAAATGCCCCGCGGCGTTTACACCGGCGCCATCGGTTATCTGGCCCCGGGCGGGGACGCGGCGTTCAGCGTGCCGATCCGGACGGTGGCGCTGGACGGGGAGAAGGGCGAGATGGGGATCGGCTCCGGGGTGGTCTATGATTCCGATCCGGCGGGCGAGTGGGAGGAGTGCAGGCTGAAGGGGCGTTTTCTCACCGAACCGCAGCCGCCCTTCCTGCTCATCGAGACCTTGTTGCGATCACCCGCCGACGGTTACTGGCTGCTTGATCTGCATCTCGACCGGCTGGCAGGGGCGGCCGGATTCTTCGGCTATCCCTTTTCCCGGTCGGCGGTGCGAGAACGGTTGCAGGCCGAGCCCTGGGGCGAACCCCCGGCATCCGCGCAACGGGTTCGCCTTACCCTGGCCAAGGACGGCGCCCTTGAGGTGGTCGCCGTTCCCTGCGAGTTGCCGCGGCGGATTGGTTTTGTCGAGGCGGAGGCGACCGGCGCATTGCCGAAAATCATCATCAGCGCACAGCCCGTTGACTCACAGAACGTCTTTCTCTACCACAAGACCAGCCGCCGTGAATGGTACGATGACGAGCGGCGGCAGGCGGTGGCGGCGGGTTTTTTCGAGGTGGTGTTCGTCAACGAGCGGGGCGAGATCACCGAGGGGGCGATCACCAACCTCTTTGTCCGCAAGGACGGACGTCTGTTGACGCCAAGGGTGGAGTGCGGGCTGCTGGACGGTGTTTTCCGCCAGTATTTGCTCCGTGAGAGCCCTGAGCCGGTAAGCGAGGCGGTTCTGACCCCGGCCGACCTGCGGACGGCCGAGGCGATCTATGTCGGCAATTCGGTGCGCGGGCTGGTCCGGGTAAGCCTGTAGCGTCTCAGGAGCCCATGCTGATGGTGCGGATGATGTCGGTTTTACCGACCACGCCGGTCAACTTGCCGTCGGCCACCACCGGCAGGGTGTGGAACCCTTTTTCCGCCATGATGGTGGCAAGTTCCGACACCGTGGTATCCTCGCTCACCGTCACCGGGTTCGTGGTGGCGATGTCGCCCACCGTGGTGCCGGTCATCTTCTTGAACTCCTTGTCGAGCTTGAACGGGTTTTCAAGCATGATCACCGCATCCAGGATCGCCGCAACGGTGGGGATGTGCAGGTTCTTCTTCTGATCGATAAGGTCGGTCACGGTCGCCACCCCCTGTACGCAGCCCTCCTCGTCCACAACCACCACCCCGCTGATCCGTTTTTCCGTGAGCAGGGCCGCGAGCTTGTTGACCGGCAGGTCGGCGCTAACGGTGATCACCTCTCTGTTCATGATATCCTTGGCTGTCAGCATGAAATCCTCTTTTTTTATGGAAAACCGGTTGGTTAGTTGCCGTTGTTGATCTCTTCGAGGGCCATCGGCAGCTGGTGCGCCACCTCCATGGCCAGGTAGCCCATGTTGATGCCGTTTTCCTCGGCCAGCTGGTCGCCGGCCAGGCCGTGGGCGTAAACGCCGAGGCAGGCCGCCTGCCAGGGGGAAAGCCCCTGGGCGAGGAGGCCGCCGATCAGGCCGGTGAGTACGTCGCCGACGCCGCCGCTGGCCATGCCGGGGTTGCCGGTGGTGTTGACCGCGATCTCGCCGTCCGGGGCCGCGATCACCGTGCCGGCGCCCTTCAGGACCAGGAAGAGGTGATGTTTCTTGGCGAAATCGGAAGCCACCTGCAAGCGGTTCGCCTGGATGTGGGCGGTGGAGAGGCCGGTGAGACGGGCCATCTCGCCGGGATGGGGGGTAAGGATGCGCGGGGCCGCCGCTTTCTTGAGGATGCCGGTGTCCATGGCCAGACAGTTGAGGCCGTCGGCGTCGACGACCATCGGGATGTCGGTTTCCCGGTAGAGCTTCCGCACCAGCTTGACCGTCTCCTTGTCGCAGCCCAGCCCCGGTCCCACCGCCATCGCCTGCTTGTCGGCCAGGGCGTGTTTGATGGCCTTGTAATCGCTCTCGGCCAGGTGACCGGTTGATTTGGCAAGGGGGATGGTCATCGCCTCGACCAGCAGGGTTTCGAGGATGGGGTTGAGGTTGTGCGGCACCGCCAGGGTAACCAGGCCGGCGCCGCCGCGCAGGCCACCCATGGCGCAGAGGGCGGCGGCGCCGGTTTTGCCGGTGGAGCCGGCCGCCACCAGCAGGTGGCCGAAGGTGCCCTTGTGGGCGGTTGCCTTGCGGGGCGGCAGCCAGCGTCCCACCACCTCGCGGGTGAGGAGTTCGGTCTGGATGGCGGCCTCGTCCACCGCCTGGGGCGGGATGCCGATGTCGATCACCTCGAGGGCGCCGACGAATTGGCTGCCCGGCTGATGCAGCACCAGCCCCGGCTTGGCCAGGCCCAGGGTGGCGGTGAAGTCCGCCTGCACGCAGAAGCCCAAGGGCTGGCCGGAGTCGCTGTCGAGGCCGGAGGGCACGTCCACCGCCAGCACCGGGCAGGCCAGCCGGTTGATCCGTTTGATCGCCTCGGCGAAATGACCCTTCACCTCCCGCTTCAGGCCGGTGCCGAAGATGGCGTCCACCACCGCCCAGCTCGTGGTCAGCAGTTCCTCGATCTCGGCCAGATCCTCGGCCTTCAGCAGCGGATAGACCGGCACCGGCAGTTTCTGGACGATGGCGAGGTTGATCGCCGCGTCGCCGGTGAGCTTGTCGGCCTTGGCGAGGAGGAAGACTTGCGGCCGCGCCCCTTTCTGGTGCAGGTGGCGGGCGATCACCAGGCCGTCGCCGCCGTTGTTGCCCGGCCCGACAAAGATCGACACCACCTGCCCGGCCGGATCGCCGAGGTTGTTGATCAGGGTGTCGACGGCGCCACGGCCGGCGTTTTCCATGAGGACGATGGAGGGGATGCCGAAACGCTTGATCGCCATGGCATCAAGGGCGCGCATCTGTTCAGCGGTGGGCAGCTTCATGGTCTTTAACTCCCGGCGGCTGTTTGTGGGTGGGAAAGATTTTTTGCTTGGCGTTACATCTTCTCACGACTTTTCTTTTTGGTCAAACCTAAATGCGGGAGTGGGTGGTGATGGGGGCTTCCGTTGCCGGAGGCGGGAGAGGCCGGATGGTGGTTGGCGGTAGGGATTTGGCTCATCGTGATCTGTCATTGATTATGTTGTCTAGTGACTTCAGCAAGTCGTGGATGTGGTGGGGTGGGATTTGTCCGTTGAGCCAGGAGGCTGGCGAGGTTCGCCCAGTTGGCACCCTAGGTGGTTACCGGTTCGGTTTGGGCTGATTGGTTTTTGGGGTCGGGCGAAATCAATCGACAATTGAGGCTTTTCCGCACCACCTCGATTTCCTTCGTCACTTCCGGTCCACAGTAGGCCAGCGAGGTTTCGTGAGTGTAGCTTTGTGTAGCTTTGGTAGCTTTGGGGACGCTCTTAACTTTTAAATATGTAACACTTTATCCAGTGAATAACCTGCTTGATCGGCATATTGCTCCCCTCGTTGAACCGCCTTGGAAATTGCCGCCACAGATATGCCAATTGAGGTCGGTCGTCAATAGTGGACACCAAATCATTACGCAGCTCGTTGTAGTTCGTA
>DHYT01000084.1:0-1008 GCA_002415465.1 Desulfobulbaceae bacterium UBA5123 | reverse complement strand
TCACCAGATTTTTGGTCATGCGACGAACAGAAAAGGGGACAGATTTATTTTTTAGCCTTCCTTGGCCGCCCTGGCCCCCTGACCTCAAGGCGGCGACCGAGCTTCTCGGAGATTTCCCGGACAAACAGCCCGTCAGCTGTTAACTGCCCTCGCTGGGCTGCTTCACGGATCAACTTCAACTCCGAATCCGGTACAGTTTCACGAAGCCATTTTGCGTATCTCTCCGCCCGCAGAGACTCCGTGTCGGCCAAACTCAAATAAAAGGGATCGAAATCCAACCAGGCCTGCTCTTTAAGCCCGACTTTGGCTGGACAACTCGACCACCGATAACGCGTGGGATCATCAACCATTCCGGCCCGTAATGGATTCAGTTCAACATAGCGGCAACAGGCGAGCAGATACTCATTGGCATTGATAGGGCTTGATTTGTACCTCCCTTCCCAAAGGGAACCACTGCGCTTCTCCAATCTATTGACATAGCGAGTCTGGCGACCGGCAACCCGCTTCATCAGCAGACCTAGATTTTCAGGGTTGTCACCGGGGGCAATCACCAAATGAACATGATTGGTCATGAGGCAGTAGGCGTAAAGCTTGCAGCCAAGTTCTGTTTTCCATTCGCGGAGATTATCGAGATAATAGAGGTAGTCGCCATCAGCGGCGAAGACTGCCTGGCGGTTATGGCCCCGCTGGATGACATGGTGCGGGCAATTGGGCAGGACTAAACGGGCTCGTCGTGGCATGGGAAAATGTTATCCAGTTGTATCCGGGAGACAGAATCTCAATTCAGTCCCCTACCGAATGTACCGCCTCCAGCCCAAGGGGACTGACCTTGGGTCTGTCCCCGAATGAAAGTGTCCCCGAATGAAAGAATAAGGGACTAACCGGGTACGCCGTGACACTGACACAAAGAAAGGCTATCAAGTGGATAGGATAGAGTCAAAAAATAAGGGGCTGTCCTAGATAACTAGCCCATGTGTTTCTTAACTAACTGTTTTAGCATGGCAAATT
>DHYT01000149.1 GCA_002415465.1 Desulfobulbaceae bacterium UBA5123 | reverse complement strand
GCCCGTGACCCAGCCGATATCGGCGGTACACCAGTAGACGTCGTTGTCCTTGATGTCAAAGACGCACTGCATGGTATGGGCGGCGTAGGTGAGGTAGCCGCCGGTGGTGTGGACCACCCCCTTGGGCTTGCCGGTGGAGCCGGAGGTGTAGAGGATGAAGAGGAGGTCCTCGGCGTCCATGCTCTCCGGCGCGCAGTTGGCGGTGATGGCGTCACCGGCCATGGCCTCGTGCCACCAGACGTCGCGCTTGGCGTCCATCGCCACCTCGTTGCCGCCGCGCTTGACCACCACGCAACGCTCAACGGACGGACACTCGGCCAGGGCCGCGTCGGCGTTGGGCTTGAGCGGAATGGTCTTGCCGGCCCGCAGCACGGCGTCGGCGGTGACCGCCACCTTGGCCTCGCAGTCCTGGACCCGGCTCTTGAAGCTCTGGGCCGAGAAGCCGGCGAACACCACGCTGTGCACCGCGCCGATCCTGGTGCAGGCGAGCAGGGTGATGGCAAGCTCCGGGATCATGGGCAGGTAGACGGCGACCCGGTCGCCCTTCTTGACCCCCATCCCCTTCAGGACGTTGGCGAAACGACAGACCTCGGTGTGAAGCATCTGATAGGTGTAAACCTTGACGTCGTCCTCGGGCTCGCCCTGCCAGATCAGGGCCGCCTTGTTGCGGCGGCCGTCGGTGAGGTGGCGGTCGAGGCAGTTGGCCGAGACGTTCAGCTTGCCGCCGTCAAACCACTTGATCGAAGGGGTTTTCATGTCTGACTGCAAGACCTTGTCCCACTTCTTGTCCCAGGTGAGCAACTCGCCGGCGCGCTCGCCCCAGTAGCCTTCAGGGTCTTCCATGGAGCGGCGGTAGATCGCCTCGTACTCCGCCATGCTCTTGACGTATGCCTGCTCCTTGCCGTCGGCGGGCGGGGCAAAGAGACGTTGTTCGTTCATCAGGCTTTCAATCTTCTGTTCTTCGGCACTCATACTTCCTCCATGTCGGCTATGTTTCGAAATTACCCGTCAAGGTAAGTTTCGCTTGGGAAACAGCCCCGTGAACCTGCAACCGTGTATCTTCCTGTGGTATCAATTTGCAAATGACCAGGTCAAGGCAAAACTGCAGGAATTTTGATAACGATTATTAAGCATTGCCTATAATAGCATCCCTCTTGTTCCAGGCAACGCACGACAAACAGCCCAGCGACGGCAACAGGAGGCATGATTCTTTTTTTACTGGAAATTGACCGCAAATCAGCTAGCATATAGGCAACATAACCAATCAACCCCTTGCCACATACTCGGATTTCCCATGACCCCACGGCTGCCGCTCCTCGGTGCGATTTTATCCCTCTGCCTTCTGCTGACACCGGCCCTTACGCGCGGCAGCGGCCCGGCCACCCTTAACGACGACCTCACCGCCGACTCCCTGATGGTCACCATCAGCCGCAGCCTCGACTACCTGCGGCGCCAGCCGCCGGAACGATCCATCCGCCTCTGCAACAATATCTACGACAACGGCTGGCTGGTTGAATCACTGGAGGAATTCGCCGCGCTCCTGACCCGACACGGCAACACCTCGCCCGCCTTCACGGAAGAGGTGCGACAACGATTCACCATCTGCGGCGGCGATGCGGGCAACCTGATGGTCACCGGCTACTACGAACCGGAGGTGGCGGGCAGCCTGACCGCGAGCGAGATTTACCGTTATCCGCTCTACCGGACCCCGCCCGATCTGATTACCCGCGGCGGCGAGATCGGCCGCCTCGACAACGGCAGGCTGGTCCCGTACTGGAGCCGGCAGGAACTTGAGGAACAAAACAAGCTGCAGGGACTGGAACTTGTCTACCTCGCAGACCCCATGGACAACTTCACCCTGCAGGTGCAAGGGTCCGGCAGAATCCGCCTGCCGGACAACACCATCAGAAGGGTGCATTTCGCGGCCAAGAACGGCAGGCCCTATCGCAGCATCGGCCGGTTTCTGGTCGATGAAGGCCGATTGCGCCTCTCGGAGGTGAACATGCCCGCCATCCGCGCCTATATCGCCGCCCATCCCCAGGAGGCCATCCGTATCCTGCAGCACAACGAGTCGTTCATCTTTTTCAACTGGGCCGAATACAATGGCGACGGACCTGCCGGCTACATCGGCCAACCCCTTACCGCCGGCCGCTCGGTGGCCCTTGACCAGCAATGCTATCCGGCAGGCGCTCTGGGCTATCTGCTCACACGGAAGCCGCAGGTGGACGGCTCCGGGCAGATCACCGGCTGGCTGCCCATGGGCCGTTTCGTGCTCAACCAGGACAGCGGCTCGGCAATCAAGGGCCCCAACCGCCTCGACCTCTTCTGGGGCGGCGACCGGGAGGCGGAAATCGCCGCCGGCAACATGAAACAGGCCGGCAAACTCTACTTTCTGATTAAAAAACAGCGTCGCGCTGACAACCAACAACGAGGGCAGTTATGAAACAACCGGAAATCGATTACTGGATCACCAGCATGCTGGAAACCTACGGCAATGTTTCCGACCTCAACGTCACGGTGGGCAAGCCCCTCCAGGTCGAATCCTCCGGCCAGCTGGTGCCGGTGCAGGTCAAACCGGAGGTCAGGCAGCTGACCCCCTTCCAGGCCGAGATCTTCGCCCTCAACGTCATCGGCGGCGACCCCCGCCTGCTGGACGACCTGGTGACCCACGGCTCCTGCGACCTCTCCTACTGGCTCGGACAGAAGGCCCGCTTCCGGGTCAACGTCTTCTCCCAGAAGACCAACCTCTCCACCGTTCTCCGAAAGCTCGAGACGACCATCCCCACCCTGCAGGATCTCAAGATGCCGGACGTCTTCCAGAAGATGGCCGAAGAAAAGAACGGCCTGATCCTGGTCACCGGCGCCACCGGCTCCGGTAAATCGACCACCCTGGCGGCGCTGCTGGACAAGATCAACAAGGAGAAATCGGTCCACACCGTCACCCTGGAAGACCCCATCGAGTATGTCCATCCGCACCGCAAGGCGACCTTCAACCAGCGGGAGCTGGGCAACGACTTCGACACCTTTTCCTCCGGCCTCCGCGCCGCCCTCCGTCAGGCCCCCAAGGTCATCCTGGTGGGCGAGATGCGCGACCGGGAGACCATGGAGATCGGTCTTGCGGCCGCGGAAACCGGCCATCTGGTGATGAGTACCCTCCATACCGTCGATGCCGGGCAGACCATCAACCGTATCCTCGGCATGTTCGAACAGGAAGAGCAGGATCAGGTCAGGAACCGGCTGGTGGACACCATCCGCTGGATCGTCTGCCAGCGGTTGCTGCCCAAGGTCGGCGGCGGCCGGGTGGCGGCCCTGGAGATCATGGGCATGAATCTGCGGGTCAAGGAACTGATCGCCAACGGCGAGACCGAGGACAAGACCTACTACGGCGTCATCGAGGACGGCACCGCCCACGGCATGATGACCTTTGACCAGCACATCCTGCAGCTCTTCGAACAGGGGTTGATCACCGAGGAGACCGCCATGGGTTACTGCTCGCGCAAGAGCGCGGTGGGCCGCGGCCTCGACCGCATCAAGGCAAGCCGGGGCGAAGCCACCACCGGCATCACCGGCCTGGCCATGGACCACAAGGAAGAAGAGAAAAAACGTTACCGTTAATCGCATGCCACGGCATGGCGCCATGGAACCGGAGGAATGAACGATGATCTCGCAATGTCCGCATTGTCTCAAGGATATCAAACTGAACGAGGCCCAGCAGGCCAAGGTGGATCAGGCCCTGGCCGCGCTGGCGACAGGCAGAACCCTCAAGATCGGCTGCCCCCACTGCAAGACCGCCATTGAACTGACCGCCGACGGTCGCGCCATCGGCGGGACGGTGATGGAGACCCTCCTCACCGACGACCAGAACGACCAGACCATCCCGCCCGGCGGCAACGAGCTGCTGGAAAAGGCCAGGGCCAGTTCCGCAAGCCCGGTCAAGCCGCCCCCGGACGCGCCCCATCCGCCCGACGTCAACTGGCTTGCCAGCGGCGAGATGAGCGAAAAGGCGGTGGTATCGGACATCCCCATGGCCCTGATCCTGATGAAGGAAGGGGCGATGCGCGATCAGGTCACCAAGGCGTTCGAGGCACGGAGGTACATGCCGGTGTTCAAGAATTCCGCCGAGGAGGCCATCGAGGAGATGCGCTTCACCGATTATGCGGCGGTGGTGCTGCAGAGCAGCTACGAGGGCGCGAACCTCGACGGCTCCCTCTTCCATGAGCACATGTGCGGGATGGGGATGAGCAAGCGCCGCTACATCTACTATGTCCTCATCGGCCCGGAATTCCGCACCCTGTACGACCTGGAGGCCCTGGCCATGAGCGCCAACCTCACGGTCAACGACAACGAGGTCAAATACATCGACACCATTCTCAAAAAGGGGTACCGCTCCTACGAGGAGCTGTTCGGCCCCTACCTGAAGGCGCTCAAGGAACACGGCAAGCGCTAGCCTGCCGCCGTCACACCCAGCACCAAAAAAAAACGCCGGTCGCAGCCATGCGCGCCGGCGTTTTTTGTGCCCGTCCTTCCGCAACCACTGCGACCGGCAGCGGTCAGCGGATGTCTTTCCGATACTTGCGGATCTCGGCGATGAACGCCGGCCCGTAGCGCTTCAGCTTGCTGGCGCCGACCCCGTGCATGGCCTGAAAGGAGTCCTGGTCGACCGGCATGGCCGCGGCCATCTCGGCCAGCGAGGCGTCGCTGAAGACCACAAAGGGGGGCACCCCCGCCGCATCGGCCAGTTCCTTGCGCAACGCGCGCAACCGGCCGAACAGTTCCTGGTCGCAATCGATCTCGCCGGCCTTGCGACGGGCCGCCTTTTCCGCCTTCACCGGCCGGACCCGGGGCGCGGCCATGGCCAGGGTCGCTTCGCCGCGCAGCAGGGGGCGGGCCGCATCGGTAAGCTTCAGGACCGAATAGTTGCCCACGTCCTGATCGAGAAAACCATGGTGGACCAGGTGCCGCAACAGCGCCGCCCAATACTCCTGGCTCTGCTCGGAGCCGATCCCGTACGTGCTCAGCCGGTCATGGCCCAGTTGCAGCACCCGCTCCTTGCCGGAGCCGCGCAGAACGTCCACCACATGCCCCACCCCGAACCGCTGCCCCACCCGATACACGCAGGAAAGCGCCTTGCGCGCGTCCTCGGTGACGTCGAGCATCTGCGGCGGATCAAGACAGATATCGCAGTTGCCGCAATCCCCGCCCACGGTGTCGCCGAAATAGGCCAACAGCACCCGCCGCCGGCAGCTTGCCGCCTCGGCAAACCCGACCATGGTGTTCAGCTTGTGCAGCTCGATCCGCTTGCGTTCAGGGTTGCCGGATTTCTCGATCAGGCCGCGCGCCACCGCCACGTCGCCGTAACCGAAGAGCAGCAGGGCCTCGGCCGCCAGGCCGTCGCGCCCGGCGCGGCCGGTTTCCTGATAGTAGCTTTCGATGTTCTTGGGGATGTCGTAATGCACCACGTAACGGACGTTGGACTTGTCGATGCCCATCCCGAAGGCGACGGTGGCGACGATCACCCGCAGGTCGTCGCGAAGAAAATCGTCCTGCACCTGCTTGCGCTCGGCGGCGGCGAGACCGGCGTGATAGGCCGCGGCCGAGACCCCGGCCGCGACAAGCTTGGCGGTGACCTCCTCCACCCGCTTGCGGCTCAGGCAGTAGACGATGCCGGCCTCGTCGCCGCGCGGGGCGAGAAAGGCGCTCAGCTGCGCGAAGGGCTTGATCTTGCCCAGCACCGAATAGCGGATATTGGGCCGGTCGAACCCCGACACGTACTGCTTGGCCCTGTGCAGGCCGAGTCGCTCGATGATATCCTTGCGGGTATGGGGCTCGGCGGTGGCGGTGAGGGCGATGAGCGGGATGCGCGGGAAAAGCTCCCGCAGCCGGCTCAGCTTGCAGTACTCGGGCCTGAAATCATGCCCCCACTGGGAGACGCAGTG
>DHYT01000231.1 GCA_002415465.1 Desulfobulbaceae bacterium UBA5123 | reverse complement strand
CTCGATGAGCCGACCACCGGCCTTCATCCCGCCGATATCCGGCATCTGCTGGGGGTGCTGTCGCGGTTGGTGGAGCAGGGGAACACGGTGGTGGTCATCGAGCATAATCTCGACGTGATCAAGACCGCCGATTATGTTATCGACCTTGGCCCCGAGGGGGGAGACGGCGGCGGCCAGGTGGTCGCCATCGGCACCCCGGAAGAGGTGGCCGACAACCCGGATTCGCATACCGGCCGGTTTTTGAAGCAGTTTCTGCCTGAACCCTAACTGTTTTGGGCGTGAAGGGTGAAAGGGGCTTTGCAGTTCGGCGACATTCCATTATATATGAATGAGTAATGAAATTGCCTAGAGGATGGGCTGTGTGACGGCAGCCTTTATGTGGATCATAAAGACAAGGAAAGGAACGTATCATGGCTGATGAGCAGAAAAACGCCAACCCGGCGGATACCATGCCGGCATTCCGGCTGCAGAAGATGTACGTGAAGGATCTCTCCTTTGAGAACCCCAATGCCCCGGATGTTTATATGGCCAAGCAGGAGAACCCCAAGGTCGATCTGAACCTGAGCGTTAAGAATAGGAAACTTGAAAACGACCACTGGGAGGTCTCGCTGGCGATTACCGCCAACTTCACCAACGGCGAGGACAAGAAGGCCGTTTTCATTGTCGAGATCGAACACGCAGGCGTCTTTTTGCTGCGCAATATTCCCGAGAATCACCTGCAGGCGGTGCTGGCGGTGGAATGCCCGGCGCTTCTCTTCCCCTTCACCCGGCAGATTATCAGCCAGGTGACCCTTGACGGCGGGTTTCAGCCATTCATCATGGAGCCGGTCAACTTCATGGCGCTGTTCGAAAATTCAAGAAAACAGCAGGCTGAACAGCCCACCCAGTAGAAGCGTTGTTCATGAAGAAAAAAAAGCAGGGCCGAGCAATCGGCGCCTGCTTTTTTTTGGGGCTGTGATCTGGCGGGCTCGCTACCTTGCCACCATGGTGTTGAATACGGCCACCGACCTCCGGTTTTTGGGGTTGATCTTCTTTGTGTCGGTGTCGTCAAGGGGGCGAGATTCACCGTAGCCGCGTGCCGTCAGGCGTTCCGGAGCGATCTTGAAGTTATCGATCAGATATTGGCGCACGGCCTCGGCGCGGCGTTGGGAGAGCTTCAGGTTATACGCCGCTGTCCCTTCCTTGTCGGTGTGGCCTTCGATCTCGGCCGCGGTGTCGGGATAGGCGTTCAGGAAATCCGCCACCTGTTGCAGGTGTTCGCGATAGATCGGTTTGATGATCGATTTGTCGAAATCAAACTCCACCCGCAGTTCCATGGTGACCGGCTCAAGAATGGGCTTCGGGCAACCCTCGGCGTCGACCTCTCGCCCGGCCGGGGTGTCGGCGCATTTGTCGAGATAGTCCGGCACGGTGTCGCCATCGCTGTCCTTGGGGCAACCAAACTCATCCACCTCGATCCCGGCCGGGGTGTCAGGGCAGTGCTCCAGGTAATCGACGATGCCGTCGTTGTCGCTGTCCCTGGGGCAACCCTCGGCATCGACCGCAACGCCGGCGGGGGTGGCTGGGCATTTATCCAGATAGTCGGGAACCGCGTCTTTGTCGCTGTCCACGGGGCAGCCCTGGGCATCCACGGCCAGCCCGCGCGGCGTGTCGGGGCATAGGTCGCTGGCGTCGAATATCCCGTCGCCGTCGGAATCGATGGCCACCTTGGTCCAGAAATCGTTGATCAGCGTTTGTGCCGCTGCGTTGATCGCGGCGGCGGAGGCGCCGTTGGTCGCCCAGAGGGAGCCATGCGGCACCTCTGTGATACTGCTCCAGACCGTTTTGCCGGTGATCGCGTCATGCGCCCAGAGTTGCATGCGGACGACCTGGGATTGATCGCCCTGCGGGCCGAGCAGGCCGCTCAGCATATGGTCGTCCAGCGGATCGTAGCTCTCGGCGGCGGCGACCGCATAACGTTCCTCATGGTCAATGGTGGCGTAAATCGGCAGGATGGAGCGTCGCACGGGCGGGGTGGGCAGTTGCCGTTGCAGTGACTGCGCGTTGCTGATCGATTTGACGATCATTCTGCCGCGCAGGATATAGTCTCCGCCCAATTCGTTGCCGATGGAGGTGAGCAGTTGATTGCCGAGCGCTTTTGTTTCCGGCTTCGGCAGGTGGTTGTCCGGGTCGGCCAGGCCAGGGGTCATCCGTACCTGTTCGGCATTGATCAACGCCTTGAGTTCATTCTGCATGCGGTTGGACAAGGCATCGCTGATCTCGTTTTCGAGGCTGATGGTGTTGGCGTTGGGGCGCAGATCTTTATTATGGGAAAGCGGGGTGATGGCGCCGTGTACGAGGAGCGCGTTAAAGGCCTTGGCCGGGGGAATCACGTTGACCTTTTTGGTGGCCATTGCCGCGGTCAAGGCGTCTGCAGCGGCTTGACTTTGCAGACGGCCCGAGGTGAGCGAGTCCATGGTGGAGTAATCGGCCAACGGCAGGATGATGATACTCTTGCCGGCGGCGCGTGAGTTTGCCGGCAAGAGGGCCGTCAGGAGGGCCAGACTTCCAGCTATGGCGAATCTGATAGCTGACATATACGTTCCTCCTTCAAGAGGTGTTTTCCAACCGCTCATTACAGCAGTTTAGGCTGCAGCAGGATGACCAGTTCGGTTTTCTGGGTTGTTTTGGTCTTGTGCGAGAAAAATCCGCCGAGACCTGGCACGTCGCCGAGGAAGGGCACCTTGTTGCCGTCGACATCGTCGAGGGAATCGATCAGCCCGCCAATGACGAGAATCTGGCCGTTTTTGATTTTAACGGTGGTCTTCATCTCTCTCAACCGGACCTTTGGCAGCCCCACGGTGTTGGTCCCGCCAAAGGTTTTGTATTCGATGGGCTCGGATAGCTTGGAGGTTACCGGCGTGAGGCTGAGTACAACCTCGTCGTTGTCCATGATCGTCGCCACAACCGCCATGCCCAGTCCCGACATCACGGAACCGGTGGAAACGGTGTAGGACGGCACGCCGCTGTCGCTGACGGTGGTGGTGACGCTGTCGATGTATTTGACATTGTCGCCGACACTGATCATTGCCGGCTGCCCGTTCATGACGCTGATCTTCGGATTTGCCAGAACCTTGGTGTCTCCCTGGGTGTCGAGAAAGTCAAGCGCCAGCGAAAAGGGGTTGGTGAGACTGACTTGGGTCAGCACGCTGCCAACGCTGTCCGGGTTGGTCGAATAGATTATCCCGTTGGGGCCGAAGAGTTGGAAATCGATGTCTTTGCCGCTCAACATCCCCGACCAGTCAATGCCTTTGGTTGAGGTATCGTCAAGGGTAACCTCGAGTATTTTCGCCTCGATGGTAACCTGTCGGTAGAGTTCCTTCTTCAGGTTGTCGAGGTAGTCGGCGATCTTTTCAAGCAAGGGGCGCGGGGCGGTAACGGTGATCAGGCCGATCTGCTTGTCGAAGCTGTAATGACCTTGACCGGTTTTGGTGGTGCCGGTCGCCGCGGCTGTCGCAGCCGGGGCGGCGGCCGCCGGCGTCGCGGCAGGTGCTGCGGCTGCTGCGCCCGCTGCCGGCGCTGCGGTGGTTGCCGCTGCGGGTTCCTGCCAGATATCAAGCACCTTCTCTATATTTTCGGTGATGCTGTCCCAGATGTTGAAATCGGTGCCGGTGCTTTGAATCTGGATGTTGCCGGTTACATTGCCGCCCGAGCCGGACCCGCCCAGCACGTCGCCGCCGACGCTGGTGGTGTAGGTTGAGGTAAGGTTCGGCATGGCGATATGGAACCGCCTGGTTTCCTTGTATCTGATGACGATAGTGTTCCCCTGCATCTCGTGGAAATAATCCTTTTGGCGAAGCAGGTTGTCGATGGCGTTAAAGAAATCGTCCTCGGCGCGGATGTCGACGTCGACAAGGGCGGAGGGGTCGACGTCGCTGGCCCAGCTGATGTTCATGTTTTTCAGGGTGGCCAGCCGTTTGAGAATATCCCGAAGGGACACCGGTCCGCTGGTGGATGAGATATCGGCGCCGACCGGCACAATAAGGTCCTCGGCCTTGGAGGCGTCGCCTGTTTGGGTTGGTTTTTCGAGCAGGTAGGAAGGGGTCTGGTATCTCACCGGCAGCTGCATTGCATCGGCCTGCGTCGAGTCGGCGGCGGTTGTCGGCGGCGATTTCTGTAAGCCTGCATCGGCGGCCTTCGGGCCTGTTGCGCTGCCGGGCAACGGCGCACAGCCGATGAGCGAAAAGAGGGCGATGGTTATGCCGATGGATACAAAGCGCTGGGTTTTTTTCATAATCTGCTTCCCTTTTGGGGGTCTATGGTCGAGGACGGTCGGGTTCACTGTTATCTCCTCCCTGCCTTACGTTGAAAAGGTCGCGGGCCAGATGTGCAGGCCGGGGCCAATCACTTGTTGATCAAGGACAGGCGGCCCTTGATATATCGCTTGAGGTCGGCTGGGATGTCATAGCCGGACAGCAGCAGGGATTGGTATTCCTTGGCGGCCTTGGCATCGTCACCCTGTTTGTCGTAGATACGGGCTTTCGACAGCATCGTTTCCATGCTGTCGCCGTAGAGCTCGGTATGCTTATTGAGCAGGAGCAGGGTCGCAACGTAGTTTTTGTTTTCCTCGTTAAACGCGGCATAGCTGGCCAAGGCCTCGCTGCTCGGGTGCGGCCCGCTGGTTGCGAGGTCGAAATACTCCTTGGCCGCCGCATTTTTTTTCATATTGGCCAGGCCGATCGCGGCCTGCAGAGCCGCCTCTGAGTCCTTGGGATCAGTTTTCAGCGCCAGCTTCGCATAGTGTACCGCCTTCGCATTCTGCCCCAGCTGCACGAGGCAGAGGGCGGCGATACGTTTGGCGAGCTGGTTGTTTTCGGGCCATTTGTTCGATGCGCTCTCGTAATCGGCGAGAGCGCCGGCATAGTTGCCGGCCGTGTATTTGCCGTTACCGGCCTGGAGCAATTTCTTTGCCTCCATCACCCCTTTGGGGGTGTCGATGCGTTTTTTGATGGAAAGCGATTCCTGCATCATCGCGCCGCCGCTGCCGTCCGAGCGGATTGCCAGTTTGTCGGAGGCACGTTCCGGCCAGATGAATCCCTTGCTTTTGGGAGAGATGACGATGGTGTTGAAGCGTTCTTCCTTCTGGAGATCTTTCAGATTGAGGACCACGTCAAGAACAAAATCCCAAGGCACATCGGTGAGCGCCAAGGTCAGGGTGCCGTTTACCGACTCTTCAATGACCATGTTGCGCCCGCTGATCTCGCCAAGGAGCCGGAACACGTTATGGAGGTCTATCTTGAAGAAATCAACGGTGATCCGTTGCGCGTTGTAGCCGCTGAAGCTGAAGCCGTCCCCCTTGGCGGATGCCGTCCCTGCCGGCTTTTTCGCCTCTTTCGCGGCATCCGGGGCCTCTTCTGCCACCGGCGCCATTTCTTCCTGCGCCGCCTCTGTTGCCGCGGTCGGCTCAGTTTCCGCGATCGTGATCAGCAGGCCGTCGTCGCGAGAATCGATGCGGTAGGAGAAGAGCGGGTCAATACCCGAGTCAAAAACGATGCGCAGGCCGTTCTCGCGGCTGGCGGTGCGGATGCGCGCCAGGGTTGTCCCGACCTCGAGTTGCTGGGGCACGTCGGCCATGCCGATGTTGGCAATATCTATATAGAACCGTGCCGGATATTCGGCGTCTTGGGCCAGCTTGGCCTCCTGGTACTCAGGGATCGGGCCATTGGTGGCAAGACGCACCTGCGTTTCCGCGGCGGCCTTGTTGACGTTGATTTTCTGTAAAATAAGGGGGCTGTTCGTCTTGGCGTCTTTTGCCGATGAAAATTTAACGACTATGTCATTGTTGTTTCGTGCAACCGTGTAGGCGCGGTCTTCCTTGAGAAAGATTTCAAGGCGCGTGACTAAGGGTTTCTGGGCATCGAGAAGTTGGCCGGTAATCCTGTCCACCGGTCCTGATTTGAGCTCCATCGGCAGTGAGAGGTTTTTGGCCAGGGTGGCATCGGCGATGTCGATAACGATCCGCAACGGATTGAACAATTCGTACTTGGTATAGGTGGGGGAGGCATCCCCCTTGATGGTCAGGGCAAATGTTCCTCCGGATTCCTCACACTTGATCGCATCGATCCGGTATGCCTGCGACCCGCTCGCCGGGGTTTTGGCCTCCGTCATGCCGACTCCGATGAACAGCATGGCGACGGTGGGGAGCACCAGCAGCAGTCGTGAGCGAATTGACAGGTTCATGATTAATTTTCTCCCTCTTTCTTTAGCACCATTTCCACGGTGCGATATTGGCTCTGGCCGGAAATGGATTTGTACTTCTGTTTGATGATGACGGCGTTGGGTTGAATGGCGTCGACGATGCCCGACATCCCGACGCGCATGCCCTTGCGGAGGACGTATCCAAAGCCGATGGAATCTTGAACCATGGCGTAGCCGGATTTGCCGGCAAAAACAACCGCCACCAGGGTCAACTGGCCTGGCTCGAGACGCTGCAAGCCGCTCAACCCTTCTTGTTCCTTGCTTTTATCCGCCTGAAGCTTTTTCTCGGAGATGAATGGCGCAAAGGGGTCAGGCCGGCCTTCGCGACGATACTCAAAGCCGTCGTCCCTGGCAAAGGAAAGGATCTCGGCCAGATGTTTTTCGATGATCTTCTGGTCTATGGTTTGCCCCGGGGCGCTGTCCTGGGCAAGTGCGGGCGCCGCGAAGAGGTAGAGGGCGGCCGCAAAAATTGCCATGACAAGGCGTGCGTGCGCTGGTTTAACGCGAACGGTTGCCGTGCCCGCATTCTGGCGGTGATGTCGGTTATTTTTTAGGCTTGTCATTTTGGGGCTCAATAAATCGGTAGGTGACAAGGTTGAAATTGGTGGAAAGCATCATCTCTCCATCCACCAGCTTCCCTGATCCCATGCTGATGTTCGAAACCGTCACGATTCGATCCAGCTTGCTGATTTGATAAAGAAAAAGTCCGACGCTGTGATATGGCCCGCTGACCTGGATGGTCACCGGGATTTCGGCATAAAAATCCTTGGGACTCTCGGCCTGCGGCTGGAAGGTGACAAAGTCGAGGCCGGATGCGGTGCCGAGGCTGGAGATGTTGGTTAACAGCGACGGGATCTCCTGCTGCTGCGGCAGCAGGATTGAGGCCGCCTTGAATTTGGCCTCGGTGGTCGCCATTTCCTGCTTGTGCTTGGTGATTTCCTTGGCCGTCGCCTCAACTTCGAGAATCTGCTTTTTCAGTTGCTGCCGCTGTTTTTCAAGCTTCTGGATTTCCTGGCTTTGGGGGGAATAAACGAGGAAGCCGAAGGCGATGATCGGCAGGATCATCGCCACTCCACAGACCGCCATCCGGTGTTTGACGTCAAGGCGAGCCACCTTGTTTTCCATGAACGCGTCGAGTGCGGATTTGAGTTCCTGCGGTGTCATTTAGTTCTTCCGTCCGTCTTGGGGTGTGGCCACGGGCTCCGCGGCCGGGGTCTCTTGTTCGATGGAGATGGTCAGGGTGAATGACTTCAGTTTCTGGCCGGCTACGGTGGTCATCTGGGTGCTGCCAAGGTTTGCGGCGGCAAAGTAGGGGGATTCGGCCAGTTGGTTCATGTATTGGGCGATGGTGGCATTGTCCAAGGCGACGCCGCTGATCTGCAGTTTGTCCGGCGACTGCTGGAGGTTGGTGAGCCAGAGGCGTTCCGAGGGGGTCAGGGTCGCCAGGGCGTCAAGGACGCGGATCGGGAGTTGCGATCCGCGTTTGAGCTGTTTGATGACCTCAAGCTTGCTGTCCAGGGTTGCCTTGTCTTGTTTGAGCTGCTCGATTTCCTTGATGATGATCTGAAAGGATTCTTTTTTCTTGTTGAGGGCGGTCAGTTCATCTTTTGTTTCTGTAACCTTGTTGGACATGGCCACCGTCGCCATGCCCAGCAGGGCGAGCAAGGCCAGCAGCGAGGCCAGAAACATGCCAGTCTGACTGTAGAGTTGCTGCCTTTTCTTGATTTGCCGAACCGGCAATAGATTGATTTGAATCATATTTTATCGCACCGTTGCCAGCTTACAGAGGGGTTGGCCGTGTGGCCAGCCCGGTTGCCAGGGTCATTTCCGGAGCCATGTACCGAACGTATTCCGGATTGATTTTTTTGCTGTCCACCTGCGCATTGGCGAAGGGGTTGAAAATGATAACGGGAATGCCGCACTCTTCGGCGAAGAAGCGATCGATGCCCTTGATCCTGGCGCCGCCGCCGCTCAAGACGATTTTGGTGATGGCTTCGTCGGGGTAGTTGGTTGCAAAAAAATCCAGCGCCCGCTTTATTTCCATAACCCATTGCGTACAGGTGTTGGTGAAAACCTCCTCAANNCCATTGGGTACAGGTGTTGGTGAAGATTTCCTCAAGCTCCTCTTGGCGCTCCCCGACTTCGGCATGGCCGAGTTTGATGGCCTCCGCCTCTTCAAGAGAGATGTCGAAGCGGCTCTGGATCTGCTCGGTGAGTTGGCGGCTGCCCAGGACAATATCCCGCGCCAGGGTCGAGATGCCGTGGGAGATGATGTTGATGTTCATCTTCGAGGCGCCGATGTCGATGAGCGCCGCGTTTTCTTCCAGGGAGAAGTTGGCTTCGTATGCGTTTTCGAGGGCAAAGGCGTCTACGTCGACGATGACCGGCTTGAGGCCGGCCGTGCGCAGCATATTGAGATAGCCGTCGACCACCTCTTTTTTGGCGGCCACCAGCATGACGTCGGTGCGGTCGGCATCGCTGGTGTTGGTTTTCAAATCCTGAAAATCCAGATAAACGTCATCGATGTCAAAGGGGATGTACTGCTCGGCCTCGGCATGGATGTGCGCTTCCAGTTCCGTTTCCGTCATCACCGCCAGGTTGATTTTCTTCACAATAACCGAGTAGCCGGAGATGGAGATGGCCACCTTCTTCTCTTTGATCTGCAGGTCTTTGTACAGTGCGGAAATGATGCGGGCGACTTCATCGGGGTTCTGCAGCATGCCGTCCTCAACCGCGCCTTCTGGCAACTGGGCGCTGCCAAGACTCATGAGGTGATAGCCGTCGACGCCTCGGGCCATCTGGCAAACCTTTACGGAGTGGGAACCAATGTCAAGCCCGACCGCCAGTTTTTCCTTTTTGGAGCCAGAGAGCTTGAATTGCGGGAGTTTTATGTCTGGGAGTTTGATCTTGCCCATTGATGAATATACCTGTCGCGCAGATCGGTCATTGGCCTTGCATGGCCCGACTGGCCCGCATTTAAGAGACGGTTGGCTGATGGTTCCGTTTGTCTTTTATGGGTGGTATTGATGCAGCTTACTGCATTAAATACATAAAGGCAATGCCTTGTCAAGGCGAAAACCGTATGTTTTTCAGCCAGCTAGTGGTGGTTTTGCCCGATGGCGCGGGTGGTTTTTATTGCCTGGTTGAACCTGAACGGCAATAAGGGTGATTTTACTTTTTGTGGCAGACGGGTGCGTTTACTTCAGTTGGTTGTGGTGGGGATGACTTATAAGATAAAAATTGCAGGCATTGATTTTGTCGTTTGGGGCTGGCCTGGTAAATTGTATTGATGAATTTTGTCTTTGACGGGTGTCCGTTTTTTTTGTGCAACATGTTGTATGTTTTGCCCCGCTATGCACAATATATTGTCGCGGATCGGCCGCCTTGGCGGGGGCGAACGTGTGCCGTGGCGATACAGTTTCGCCGCAAATATTTTGCCTCGCGGATGGGGAAGCCGCTTGTATTTTGAGACGTTTTGGATTAACAGTTGACAGGTTGCCGACCGGACTCACCCAGGAAACAAGCTTGTACTCTCCTGATCTCCCGAGCGGGAGATTTCCCCACCACTTTCAGGTGTTTGCGGCGGCGCATGCACTGAGGTCAATACCGTTGAAAACAGAGAGCGATAATCCAGGCCAGAAATCAATTTATCGTGAATATGCGGAAGCGATCATCATTGCGCTTCTGCTGGCGTTTTTTATCCGAACGTTTGTTGTGCAGGCCTTCAAGATACCTTCCAGTTCCATGGAGCCGACCCTGCTGATCGGTGATCACCTGCTGGTCAATAAATTCACCTATGGGGTGAAAAATCCCTTGAGCGGGGACACATGGATTGCGGTGGACTCGCCGCAGCGCCGTGATGTCATCGTCTTTGAGTATCCGCTGAACCCATCGCAGGATTTTATCAAGCGGGTGATCGGGGTGGCCGGGGATAAGATCGAGGTCATTGACAAAAAGGTTTTCGTCAACGATGAGCCGTTCGAGGTGCAAAGCGCCGTGTATCGCGACGACCGGATTTTCCCCAGCGACATGGGCGCGCGGGACAATTTCGGGCCGGTGGTGGTGCCGGCGGATTCCCTGTTCGTGATGGGCGATAACCGCGACAACAGTCACGACAGCAGGTTCTGGAAGTTTGTCAATCTAAAGGCGGTGAAGGGGAAGGCCTTTGTTCTCTATTGGTCATGGAACAGCGATGATTTCAACGTGCGCTGGCATCGGATCGGGCAGCTGATTCACTGAAGGGCGTCTTGCGTTATGCCCGCGCCACCCGCTGGCGACTGAGTTGAGGAGCGTTATGGACACAGAATATCGCTTTACCCATAAACATATCCTGGGGCTCGAGGATCTTACCGCCCAGGATATCGATTATATCCTGCGTGTCGCCGAGTCCTTCAAGGAGATCTCGCAGCGACCGATCAAGAAGGTGCCGACACTGCGCGGCAAGACCGTGATCAACCTCTTTTTCGAGCCCAGCACCCGGACCCGCCTTTCCTTTGAGGTCGCGGCCAAGCGACTGAGCGCCGACACCTTCAATGTCGCCGCTTCCAGCAGCAGCACCACCAAGGGGGAAACCCTGCTGGATACCGCCCGCAACCTGGAGGCGATGAAGCCTGACATCATTATTATCCGCCATTCACGTTCCGGCTCCCCGCGCCTGTTGGCCAACCATATCAATGCCTCGGTGATCAACGCCGGTGACGGGGTTCATGAACACCCCAGCCAGGCCCTGTTGGACATGTTGACCGTCAGGGAGAAAAAGGGGCGGCTTGAGGGATTGAAGGTCGCGATTATCGGCGATATCACCCACAGCCGGGTGGCGCACTCGAATATTATCGGATTCTCCAAGATGGGGGCGCGGGTTGCGGTGAGCGGTCCGGCAACCTTGATCCCCAAGGGGATCGCCGGGATGGGCGCCACGGTTTGTGATTCGGTTGAGGATGCGGTTGCCGACGCCGACGTGGTGATGGCGTTGCGGATCCAGAAGGAGCGGCAGCAGGATCCGCTCATCCCTTCGCTGCGCGAGTATGCACGGTTCTTCGGCATCACCCAGCGCACCTTGGCCGGCGCCAAGCCCGACGCCCTGGTCATGCATCCCGGGCCCATCAACCGGGGGGTGGAGATGGACCCTGCCATTGCCGATGGTCCGCGTTCGGTTATTCTTGAGCAGGTGACCAACGGGGTCGCGGTGCGGATGGCCTTGCTCTATTTGATAATGGGAGGTGGGTGAGATGGATTTTTCTCCCTTGCACCAAGCGTCTGTACTGCCGGTGTTGTTTGTCAACGGCCGGATCATCGATCCGGCCAACGGCATCGATCAAGTCGCCGATTTATTGGTTGAGGACGGCGTCGTTGCGGCCATCGGATCGGGATTGGCCGCGGAGCGCACCCCGGCGCGGCGGATCGATCTGCAGGGCAAATGGGTCGTTCCCGGCCTGATCGACATGCACGTGCATCTCAGGGAGCCGGGCGCCGAATACAAGGAAACCGTGGTGAGCGGCACCAGGGCGGCGGCGGCCGGAGGGTTTACGGCCGTGGCCTGCATGCCCAACACCAACCCGGTGAACGACAACCAGGCGGTGACGGTGCTGATTCACTCTCGGGCTGCCGAGGGCTACGCCAGGGTATATCCGGTGGGCGCCATCAGCAAGGGCAGCGCCGGGGATAATCTCGCCGAATTCGGAGAGATGCGCGCCGCCGGGGTGGTTGCGGTAACCGACGACGGCCTGCCGGTGATCGACGGGCAGTTGATGCGGCGGGCGCTTGAGTACGCTGGCAATTATAAACTGCTGGTGATCTCTCATGCCGAGGAGTTGTCCTTAAGCCGTCATGGCGCGATGAACGAGGGGAGCCTTTCCACGCGGATGGGTTTGATCGGCATACCCTCGGTGGCCGAGGAGATCATGGTGTATCGGGATATCGCTCTGGCCCGCTATACCGGTTGCCCGGTTCATATCGCCCATGTCAGCACCCGGGAATCGGTGAGCCTGATCCGCCGGGCCAAGGCTCAGGGCTGCAAGGTCACCGCCGAGACCGCGCCGCACTACTTCACCCTTACCGAAGAAGCGATCGGCTCCTATGACGCCAGGGCCAAGATGAATCCGCCTCTGCGCACCGCCGATGACGTGGCGGCGATCAGGGAGGGGTTGCGGGACGGCACCCTTGACGCCATCGCCACCGACCACGCGCCCCACAGTGAGTTGGAAAAGGACGTGGAGTTCGATCTGGCCGCCAACGGGATCATCGGTCTTGAAACGGCTTTGCCGCTGGCCTTGGCCCTGGTGCGAGACGGCTTGATAACCCCGGCGCGGCTGGTGGAGTTGCTTTCGGTCAACCCGGCGCGTGTTCTCGGGGTGGCGGGGGGGGCGCTGGCGGTGGGGGCGGTGGCGGGTGTGACGGTGGTCGACCCGGGGCGA
>DHYT01000193.1:553-3463 GCA_002415465.1 Desulfobulbaceae bacterium UBA5123 | reverse complement strand
GAGGTGTGGGCCAGCGGCGACTGGCGGCAGCTGCTCGGCTGGAAAACGCTCTTCTCGCTGGCGCTGTTCGGCGGGTCGTTTATGATCCCCAGGGCGGTGAAGAGATTGCGGCCGGAAGGATAGGCGATGCCGGAGCTTCCCGAGGTAGAGGTGATCAGGCAGGGGTTGGCGCCGCTGGTGAACGGCCGCCGGATCGAGCAGGTTTACGGCAGCGGCAAGCCGCTTCGCCTGCCGGTGCCTATCGTCGATCTGCAGACGCGGCTGCCCGGCCGCCGGATCGTCGGGGTTGACCGCCGGGCCAAGTTTCTCATCCTGCGCACCGATGGCGACGATCGGCTGCTCATCCATCTCGGCATGACCGGCCGGCTGGGGCTGTTTGGCGCCGAGGTTCCTCGCGCCAGCCATGATCATCTCTGCTTCCTGCTGGACAACGGCATGGAGATGCGGTTCAATGACGCCCGGCGGTTCGGCTCGGTGCAATTCTTTTCAGCGCGCCGGTTCGTTGCCGCCGATCCCTTTGCCGGGCTCGGCCCGGAGCCGCTGGGGAAGGGATTCACCGCCGCCTACCTGCAAAAACGGGCGCTGGGCCGGCGGCTGCCGGTGAAGGGGTTCCTGATGGAGAACCGGGTGGTGGTGGGCATCGGCAACATCTACGCCAGCGAGACCCTGTTCGCGGCCCGCGTGCATCCGCTGACCCCGGCAGCCGCCCTGGGCGGGGAACAGTGGCGGGCCGTTGTCCGTTCGGCCCGCACGGTGTTGCGGAAGGCCATCGGCGCGGGCGGCACCACCATCTCCGATTACGTGAATGCCGGCGGTGAGGCGGGCTACTTCCAGCTTGCGCTTGCCGTCTACGGTCGCGGCGGCAAGCCGTGCCACCGCTGTCGGACCGTCATCGAGCGGGTGGTGGTCGGCGGCCGCGCCACCTTTTTTTGCCCCCTCTGCCAAGGATGATGGCGTTTGTCTGATTCCGCGGCGGCGTATTGCCTGCCGCATCGTCCCGATACGTGTTGCTACCCTTATTAAGGAAAGAAGATATGCTCCCATACCCTCGAATTGACCCGGCCATCTTCCGTCTCGGCCCTCTCCAGGTGCGCTGGTACGGCCTGATGTACGTCCTCGGCTTTCTCGCCGCCTACCATCTGGTCCTTCACCAGATTCGAAAATTCGATGCCCGGCGGCTCGCCGATCATTTCGAGAACCTGAACTTTGTGCTCCTGCTCGGGATGATCCTCGGCGGCCGGCTGGGCTACGTCTTTTTCTATAACCCAAGCTACTACCTCGCCCATCCCGGTGAGATCATCGCCACCTGGCAGGGGGGGATGTCCTTCCATGGCGCCCTGCTCGGCATCCTGTTCGGCGGCCTTCTTTTCTGCCGCCGGCATGGCCTTGATTTTTGGCAGGCCGCCGATTTCTATGTGGCGGCGGGCCCCATCGGCATCGCTCTCGGGCGGATCGGCAACTTCATCAACGGCGAGCTGTTCGGCCGGGTGAGCGAGCTGCCGTGGGCGATGGTTTTCCCAGGCGGCGGACCGCTGCCCCGGCATCCTTCCCAGCTCTACGAATGCCTGCTGGAAGGGGTGCTGCTCTTTGCGATCCTCTGGCGGCTCAAGGAAAGGCGGTGGCCGCACGGCTTTATCCTTGCCTCCTTCCTCGTCGGCTACGGCTGCCTGCGCTCCTTCGCCGAGCTGTTCCGCGAGCCTGACCCGCAGCTTGGGTTCCTGATGGCCTCGCTGACCATGGGCCAGTTGCTGAGCGGGGCGATGATCGTTGCCGGCGCGATGATCTTTGTCTTCCGCCGCCGGGGCCGCCGTCCCTGACCGCTTGACGGCCGGAACCTCTTTACAGTATGGTGGGGAATCGTCGCTTGGTACGGACTAATCGATAATGATTCCAGGTAATTTCAACTTCCGTCGGCATGGCGGGGAGAGGAGCGGGTTCCGATGAAACGGCGGTTCGTACCTGTTTTTTTCTTACTGTTCACACTTCTGGGCACGATGACTATGACAAGCATACCAAGCCACGCGGCTCTCCTGGCCCCGCACCTGTACAAGAAGACCCTGGACAACGGCCTGACCCTGCTGGTCAAGGAGACACCCGGCACTAAGGTGGCCACCGTGCAGATCTGGGTCAAGGCGGGCAGCGCCTTCGAGGAGCCCAGCGAGGCGGGGATCACCCACCTCATCGAACACATGATCTTCAAGGGCACCCCCAGCCGCGGCCCCGGTGAACTGGCGGAGGCGGTGGAGGGGGTGGGCGGCAAGATCAATGCCTACACCTCCTACGATTACACGGTCTACCATGCGACCCTTTCCGCCCGGCATTGGGGGGCGGCCATGGATGTGTTGACCGACGCGGTGCTCAACTCCGTTTTCGACGCCGATGAGCTGGAGCGCGAGAAGAAGGTGGTGCTGGAAGAGCTCTATATGCGCCGCGACCGGCCCGAGACCAAGCTCTTTGAGCGGCTGATGGCCGAGGCGTACACCGTTCATCCCTACCGCAAGCCGATCATCGGCACCGAGGAGAGCGTCTCCTCCTTCACCCGCGACGATATCCTGCATTATATGGAGAAACACTACCAGGCCAACAACCTGACCGTGGTGGTGGTGGGCGATGTTGCCTACAAGGAGGTGCAGGGGAAGGTGGTCGAGTTGATGGGCGGACTGGCCGACGGCAACGGCAAAGCGCCTTCCTTGCGGGAAGAGCCGGTCCGGACCGAGTCCACCCTTTTCGTGGTCAAGGATGACGTGCAGCAGGCGCACATGGCCGTCGCCCTGCCCGTTCCCGCCTTTGCCAACCCCGACACGCCGGTGCTCGACGTGATCGGGATGATCCTCGGCCAGGGGCAGAGTTCAAGGCTCTATCATCGTCTCCGCGACGAGAAGGGGTTGGTCTACCGCATCGATGCCTCGG
>DHYT01000193.1:0-525 GCA_002415465.1 Desulfobulbaceae bacterium UBA5123 | reverse complement strand
CAGGCGCGGGTGCTGGGCTCTTTCCAGTTCCTTGCCGGCGACCCCCGCGAGGATGATTATCTCGCCCAGGTCCGGGCCGTTACCCGCGAGGATATCCAGCGCGTTGCCGCCGCCTATCTCAAGCCGGAGCGGATTGTCGCGGGCTTTCTGATTCCGGCCGCCGCCTCCCTTGAAGAAGGGAAGGAGCAATTCAAGGCGCTCATCGCCAGGGCCGAAGATGCCGCGCAACATGCCGCGCCGGCCTCGCTGGTTGCCGATTCGTTTTTGCCCAACATGCACCGCTTTGTGCTGGACAACGGCATCACCCTGCTGGTCCGCGAGAACCCGGCCGTGCCCACGGTGGCGGTGCGGGTGGTCTTCCCAGGCGGCCTGCGCGGCGAAACCTCTGCGACCAACGGCGCCTTTGCCCTGATCGCCGATCTGGTGAGCAAGGGCACCGAAAAGATGTCGGCCCGGGAACTGGCGGTGGCGGTGGCGGATATGGCCGGCGACCTGCAGGGATTTAACGGCAAGAACACCTTCGGC
>DHYT01000227.1:2118-7566 GCA_002415465.1 Desulfobulbaceae bacterium UBA5123 | reverse complement strand
GAATACGCGGCCCGCGCCGGCAGCAAAACCGCCTTTGCCAACGGCCAAATCACCCGCACCGCCTGCGACTTCGACCCCGCCCTGGACGCCATCGGCTGGTACTGCTACAACGCCGACGACACCGTTCATCCGGTGGCACAAAAACAGCCCAACGCCTGGGGCCTGTACGACATGCACGGCAACCTCTGGGAATGGTGCGCAGACTCCTGGGACGGGGCCCCCTATGCCCAGGAGCCTGTTGTCGACCCGCTGAGCCCTTCGCCCAGCGCCGAAGGCAACCGGGTGATCCGCAGCGGCGGCTGGGCCACCGACGCATGGTTTGTCCGCTCAGCCAACCGGGACTGGTGCAAGCCCCATTATCGCAATGATTTTCTCGGGTTCCGACTGGTGCTGCCTACGACTGATTCCGGCCCGCCGGTTGCACAGAAATAAAAGACCCGACAACCCGGCAGTAACGATCCAGAGGGAGAGGACGGCACGATGAAGAATATCCTGGTGGTTGAGGACAGTAATGCGGCCGGCGCCTTGTTGCGGATGAAATTCACCGCGGCCGACTTCAAGGTGACCTGGGCCAAAAGCATGGCGGAGGCGCTCCAGCGGCTCGACGATGCCGACGCGGGATTTTTTTGCGCCATCCTCGACCTCAAACTCCCGGACGCCCCCAACGGCGAGATCATCGATCTGGTCATGGCCAGAAACATCCCGGTGATCGTTTTCACCGGCAACCTGAACAAGGGCGTGCGGGAGATGGTCTGGTCAAAGAGCGTGGTGGATTATGTCCTCAAGGACAACCCTGACGCCCCCGACTACCTGGTCACCATGGTGCAGCGCCTTGAACGCAACAGCCAGACCAAGATCCTGGTCGCGGACGATTCCGGCTTCTTCCGGTCGGTGATCGTGAACCTCCTCAAGATGCACCGCTTCCAGGTCTTTGCCGCCGCCTCCGGCCCGGAGGCGCTTGCGCTGTCGGCGCTCCACCCCGACCTCAAACTGCTGGTCACCGATTTCAACATGCCGGGGATGGACGGTCTGCAACTGACCCAGGCCATCCGCCGCACCCACAAGCGCGACGAACTCGCCATCATCGGCATCTCATCGCAGGGCGACCAGATCATGGCCGCCAACTTCATCAAATACGGCGCCAACGACTTCCTGATCAAGCAGACCTTCCTCACCGAGGAATTCTACTGCCGGGTCAACCAGTGTCTGGACCTGCTCTACAACATCCAGACGATCAAGGATGCCGCCATCAAGGATTACCTCACCGGCGTCTACAACCGCCGCTATTTCTTTGAATTCGGCAGCAAGCTCTTTGCCGGCGCGGTGCGCAGCAAATTCACCCTTGCGTGCGGCATGCTCGATATTGACTTCTTCAAGAAGGTAAACGACACCTACGGCCACGACGCCGGCGACCGGACGCTCAAACACATCGGCCGGCTGCTTTCCCAGCGGATTCGGGAGACCGACGTGCTGGCGCGCATGGGCGGCGAGGAATTCTGCATCCTTGCCGTTGCGGTTTCACCCGACAAGGTTGAGACGCTGTTCGAGGGGATCAGACGATTGATCGAGGAAACACCGGTTGATATCGGCGGCGGCAAAAAGATCCACATTACCGCCAGCATCGGCGTGGCCACGGGTGGCGGCGCCTACAGCCTCGACGAGATGCTGAAATTCGCCGACGAACAGCTTTACGTCGCCAAGAGCAACGGCCGCAACCGGGTGATGGCCCATTGCTGCGACCTCTAACCGCATCCGCCCGGAAGGCCGCCTACCCGGACAACAAAAAAGCCTCCCGCCGGCATCACGCCGGAAGGAGGCTTTGCGGCAACCGCTGTCTCGACTACCCCTTACTCGGCCTGCACGCTCCGGCCTTCCTTGAGATCACGCCCTTCCAGGTAACGGATGATGGACTCCGCCGCCTCCTTGGCCTGGAAGATCGCCTTGGCCACGGTCTGGGGACCGAGTACCGCGTCGCCGCCGGCAAAAACCCCTTCCTGGGAGGTCTGCATGGTGACCTCGTCAACGACAAAGGTACCCCAGCGGGCAAGGGCCAGATCGGCGCCGTTGTTGACGGTGGGGTCCATGTCCTGGCTGATCGCCGGGATGATGGCGTCGGCCTCGATCATGAAATTGGAGCCATCCTTGGGCACCGGCCGACAGCGGCCGGAGGCGTCGCACTCGCCCAGCTCCATGCGGATGCATTCAATCTTGGTGAGCCGGCCGTTCTCGCCATGGATCTTCACCGGCGCGGCCAGCATCTCGATCTTGACCCCCTCCTCCTCCAGATGATGCACCTCCGCCTGCGAGGCCGGCATCTCCGCCTTGGTGCGGCGATAGAGGATGAACACCTTGTCGGAGCCGGTGCGGAGCGCGGTGCGGGCACAGTCGATGGCGACATTGCCGCCGCCGCAGACCACGACGTTGCGGCCGAGGCTGAGCTTTTCGCCGAGATTGACCCGCCGCAGATAATCGACGCCGTGCAACACGCCGCCCAGATCCTCGCCGTCGATGCCGAGCTTGCGGCTCAGATGGGCGCCGACGCCGATAAAGACGGCGGAAAACCCTTCCGCCTTCAGATCGGCGATGGTCTTGTCCTTGCCGATGGTGACGTTGGGAACGATCTTGACCCCGCAGTTGCGCAGCGAATCGAACTCGGCATTGATGATGTTGCGGGGCAGTCGATAGGCGGGGATCCCCATGCTCAACATGCCGCCAACCTCCGGCAGGCTGTCGAAGATGGTGCAGGGATACCCGGCATGGGCCAGGATATAGGCGGCGGTCATGCCAGCCGGCCCGGAGCCGACAATGGCGACATGTTTCTCCTTGGGCAGCGCGCAGGGCTTGAGGATCGGCTTGTTGTTGGTCACCATCCAGTCGACGATATACCGCTCGATCATGCCGATGGCCACCGACTCTCCCTTCTTGCCGCGGATGCACGCGCCCTCGCACTGAAACTCATGGGGACACACGCGGGAACAGATGGCGGGCAGGGAGTTGGTCTCACGGTCACGCCAGTACGCTTCCTCTATCTTGCCCTCGCGGAGCAGGGAGATAAAGCCGGGGATATCGTTGTTGATGGGACACCCCTCGCGGCACTTCGGCTTCTTGCACTGGAGGCAACGATCCGCCTCGCGCAGCACGGTGGCATGATCATAACCGGCGACCACCTCGTTGAAGTTTGAAATCCGCTCCCCAGGGGAAAGCTCGGTGGTTTTCTGCCTGGGTATTGCCATCCGTTCCTTGGTATCCATTCATTCCTCCTCAAGATGCAATCCGCCGACAGCGGATTTAATTCAAAAAGTTCATCAATACGGCCTGTTAGAAGGCCTCAAAATGTAATATGTTTTGCACATCATTTCATCCATATTATGCAGTTGCGGAAGGAAATCCGCTTCGCCGGCGCAACAGGGCAGCGCGGTCGCAAGCAAGACAATTTCAATCAGGAAGCGAAACATTTCCCAAAAAAAGGCTTAGCATCCATTATTCCTTTATGCTAGACTGGCCTAACTTATAGAGTTAATGAAAGATTTCCTTCTAACTACCTCGATATAGACAAGGTTGAAAATAATGAAGGCCGAATTCATAAACCCCTTTCTGAATGCCACCAAGAATGTCATCGAAACCATGGCGCAAACCCCGGTGCAGGCACAGAAGCCCAAGCTGAAGGACGGCGCCACCACCTATGGTGAGGTCACCGGCATCATCGGCATGGCCTCGGAATCGGTATCAGGCACCATGGTGGTGAGCTTCAGCGAAAAATGCATCCTGAAGATCGTAGCCAACATGCTGATGGAAGAGCCCAAGGCCAAGATCGATGACGAGATCGTCGATGCGGTGGGCGAGCTCACCAACATGATCTGTGGCGGCGCCAAGGCCGAACTCGCCAAGCTCAACCACAAATTCGACCTTGCCACCCCGACCATGGTGGTGGGCAAGGGGGTTGAGATTTCGCACTATTCCGATCAGCCCACCATTCTCATCCCGTTCAAGACCGACGCCGGTGAGTTCGTGATCGAGGCGAACCTCTCCGAAAAGGCGTGACCTAGCCCTTCGCAACCCTTCCGAAAGGGCAACAAAAAAGGCCGTGCAATCTGCACGGCCTTTTTTGTTGCCTCGACAAAGTCTTCGTTCGGCTACAGCCTTACTTGGCCTGCCGTTCAGCGGCCTTCAGACGGGAAACGGCGCGCTGCAAGGCGCCCTCCGCCCTGGCCCGGTTGATCTTTTCCTGCTGCGACTGGGCCTGCGCCAGACGTTTCTCGGCCCGTTCCTTGGCGCGCAGGGCGCGATCGACATCTATCTCGCCGCCCCGTTCCGCCGACTCGACGAGAAAGGTCAATTTGTTGTTGGAGACCTCGCAGAAGCCGCCGCTCACCATCATCAGATCCTCAACCCCGTCCTTCTTGAAGGAGAGGACGCCGGTCTTGATGGTGCTCAGAAAAGGGGCGTGATTGGCGAGAACACCGAATTCGCCGCCATAGCCGGGCGCGGTGACAATATCAACCGCATCACTGAAGACGGCCCCCTTGGGAGTAACCACTTCTAGTTGTATCTTCTCTGCCATTGGTATCCCTCTGTGTGCAAAACGGTTTGTGAAGACGGCCGTCCGTCCTCCGGTGAGGATGAACGGCCTCCCTCGTCAATCCGCGGTATGGACTAGGCTGCTGCCTTTTCCTTGTTGGCCTTCTCGATGGCCTCCTCAATGGAGCCGACCATATAGAAAGCGGTCTCGGCCAGATCGTCATGCTTGCCCTCAAGGATCTCCTTGAAGCCGCGCACGGTATCCTCAACCTTGACATACTTGCCCTTCATGCCGGTGAAAACCTCGGCAACGGTAAAGGGCTGAGAGAGGAAACGCTGAATCTTCCGGGCGCGGGCAACGGTCTTCTGGTCGTCCTCGGAAAGCTCGTCGGCGCCGAGAATGGCGATGATGTCCTTAAGGTCCTTGTATTTCTGCAGGGTAACCTGCACGCCGCGGGCGACAAGGTAGTGCTCCTCGCCGACAACGTTGGGGTCGAGGATACGGGAGGTGGAGTCCAGGGGATCCACGGCCGGATAGATGCCAAGCTCGGCAACCTGACGGGAAAGAACAACGGTTCCGTCAAGATGGGCGAAGGTGGTGGCCGGCGCCGGGTCGGTAAGGTCGTCGGCGGGTACGTATACGCACTGTACCGCGGTGATGGAACCCTTGGTGGTCGAGGTGATACGTTCCTGCAGGGCGCCCAGGTCGGTGGCCAGGGTCGGCTGGTAACCAACGGCGGAAGGGATACGGCCCAGGAGCGCGGAAACCTCGGCGCCGGCCTGGGTGAAACGGAAGATGTTGTCAACGAAGAACAACACGTCCTGGCCTTCCTCGTCACGGAAATACTCGGCGGCGGAAAGACCGGTAAGCGCAACGCGGGCGCGCGCTCCCGGAGGCTCGGTCATCTGGCCGTACACCAGGGCGGCCTT
>DHYT01000227.1:0-1982 GCA_002415465.1 Desulfobulbaceae bacterium UBA5123 | reverse complement strand
GTCGATAACCTTGATGCCGGTCTCGAGTACCTTCACCTCGGTATCCTGGTCGGTGAACTGCGGCGCGGGCTTGTGAATGGGCCGTTTTTTGTCGGAGGAGATGGCGCCGAGGCCGTCCACCGGCCGACCGACAACGTTCATGATCCGGCCCAAGGAAGCGGCGCCGACCGGGATCTCGATGGGCGCATTGGTCTGCTTGACTTCCTGTCCGCGCATCAAACCGTCGGTCTGATCCATGGAGATACAGCGACAAACGTTATCGCCCATGTGCAGGGCAACCTCGATAACCAGATTGTCCGGTTCGTCGCTGATACCCTTGTTGGACACGTAGAGAGCGTCCATGATCTCCGGCAACTGACCCGGCTCAAACTCGACGTCGACAACCGGGCCGATTACCTGCACGATTTTACCATTCTTTTGATCACTCATATGCCAACCTGCCTCCTCAGCATCTTATCAATTTCTAGATGTATCAGCTGGAGGCCGGCTGAAGCCCGCCCATCCATACTGAAACTTGCGTTATTTCGCGATACTATCCCTTCAAAGCCTCGGCGCCGCCGACGATATCCATCAACTCGGCGGTAATACCGGATTGCCGCGCCTTGTTGTAGATCAAGGTCAGATCACGGATCATGTCCTTGCAGGCGCTGGTGGCGTTATCCATGGCGGTCATCCGCGCAGCCTGCTCGCTGGCGCCAACCTCAAGCATGGCATGATAAACCATGACGTTGAGATAGAGCGGCAACAGGACATCCATGATCTCCGCCGGACTCGGCTCGTAAATATAATCTCCGCCGCCGGTGCTTTCCGCGCCGGAAACGGGCTGTACGGGTAACAGGGGTTGTTCCACCGGTCGCTGCACGGCCACGCTCTGGAACTGACCGTAAATCACGTTGACCTGATCGGAACCGCCTTCAAGAAAGTTCGTTGCCGCGTCCTGGGCAATGGCCCTGGCATTGAACATCTGGAAGGTGCCCATGATATCGGTATACGCCTTGCGGACCTTGCCGGTCTTCTTGAAGTAGGCATTGCCCTTCTTGCCGACGCACACCAGACTGACCTTCTTGCCTTCCGCCTCGTAGGAGGCGATCAGCCTTTCGGCCATCTTGAAGATATTGGTATTGAAGCTTCCGCAGAGACCACGGTCGGAGGTGACGATGATCAGTTCAACCGTCTTCACCTCCCGTTTTTCCATGAGCGGAAACTGGCCGGAATCCATATTGGCGGAAAGGTTGCCCATGGCAGCGTTGAACTTGCCGGTGTATGGCCGGAAGTCCTCCATCTTCTGCTGGGCACCGCGAAGCTTCGCAGCCGCGACCATGTTCATGGCCTGCGTGATCTGCGACGTCTTCTTTACGCCACCAATTTTTGTATGTACTTCCTTAAGACTAGCCATGCCTTACCATTCCCCCTCTTAGTTGAGGCCCATCGATGCCTTAAAGGTGTCGCCGAAGGCGGCAAGCGTCTTCTTCATCTTCTCTTCCAACGTGGAATCGATCGCTTGCTTCTCGCGAAGGTCGTCGAAGATGCTCGCCTCGTTCTGGGCGATGTACTCGAAAAGCTGCTTCTCGTACTCGGCCAGGGCCTTAACCGGCAGGCTGTCAAGGAAGCCCTTGGTGCCGGCAAAAAGGATGGTGACCTGCTTCTCCATGGGCAGCGGCTGATACTGCGGCTGCTTCAAGATCTCAACCAGACGCTCACCGCGGGTAAGCTGTGCCTGGGTGGCCTTGTCGAGGTCCGAACCGAACTGGGCGAAGGCCGCAAGCTCGCGGTACTGGGCAAGGTCGAGACGGAGGGTGCCGGCAACCTGCTTCATGGCCTTCACCTGCGCGGCGCCGCCGACGCGGGAAACCGACAGACCGACGTTAACGGCCGGACGAACACCGGAGAAGAAGAGGTTGGGCTCAAGGTAAACCTGACCGTCGGTAATGGAGATAACGTTGGTCGGGATGAATGCGGAAACGTCACCGGCCTGGGTCTCG
>DHYT01000189.1:4147-4340 GCA_002415465.1 Desulfobulbaceae bacterium UBA5123 | reverse complement strand
CCTCAGCGTCAGTATTCGTCCAGATAGTCGCCTTCGCTACTGGTGTTCCTCCCGATATCTACGAATTTCACCTCTACACCGGGAATTCCACTATCCTCTCCGATACTCAAGCCTACCAGTTTCAGATGACAATCCACGGTTGAGCCGTGGGCTTTCACACCTGACTTAATAGGCCGCCTACGCGCCCTTTACG
>DHYT01000189.1:3632-4089 GCA_002415465.1 Desulfobulbaceae bacterium UBA5123 | reverse complement strand
CCTTCAGTGGTACCGTCAAACCATACGGGTATTAACCGTACGGCATTTCTTCCCACTCGACAGAGCTTTACGACCCGAAGGCCTTCTTCACTCACGCGGCGTCGCTGCGTCAGGGTTTCCCCCATTGCGCAATATTCCTCACTGCTGCCTCCCGTAGGAGTCTGGTCCGTGTTCCAGTTCCAGTGTGGCGGATCATCCTCTCAGACCCGCTAACCATCGTTGCCTTGGTAGGCCTTTACCCCACCAACTAGCTAATGGTACGCAAGCTCCTCCCTCTACAGTAGCTTCCATGGAGAGGCCACCTTTCTTCTTCTCGCCCTACGACAAAAAGACCGTATCCGGTATTAGCAGCAGTTTCCCACTGTTATCCCAGATAGAAGGGTAGATTACCTACGCGTTACTCACCCGTGCGCCACTCTACTCGGGACCGAAGTCCCTTTCGCGTTCGACTTGCATG
>DHYT01000189.1:0-3537 GCA_002415465.1 Desulfobulbaceae bacterium UBA5123 | reverse complement strand
CGGAAGCCGCTATATTTAGCCGATCTTCCAACCCCTGTCAAGAACTTATTTTCAGCCCTCAACACTTGCCGGCCATGTTTTCGCCGGCGAGGAGGCGACAAACTACCTTATCACCAACCACCGGTCAACACCTTTTCGCTGGTTTTTCGACCATGTCGGTAAATTCAACGAATTATGGCTAAGATAAAGCGTGCGCAATCCTTCGTTGACCGCGCGCACCCCTTGTGCCAACATAACATTATATAAGTATGCCAACCAAACGAAATGGTCGCCGCCCATGCGTGAAGCCGAATTCTACAACATCATCGACCCGTCACAAAACACCATCCAATGCCATCTGTGCAACCATCACTGCCGCATTAAAGACGGCCACATTGGCCTCTGCCGGGTTCGCGAAAATCGTGGCGGCCGTCTCTACAGCATGGTGTACGGCAAACTGATCAGCGAAAACGTCGACCCCATCGAAAAAAAACCGATCTTCCACCTCCTCCCCGGCTCGCTCTCCTTCTCCATCGCCACCGTGGGCTGCAATTTCCGTTGCCTTCATTGCCAGAACTACGACATCTCCCAATACCCGCGCCAACCCGCCGCCACCCCGCCCGGCACCGACCGCACCCCCCGCCAGGTGGTGGACGCCGCCCTTCGCCACGGCTGCAAAAGCATCAGCTACACCTATATCGAGCCCACCATCTTCTTCGAATTCGCTTACGAAACCGCCGTGCTCGCCAGGGAGTCTGGCCTCAAAAACATCTTTGTCAGCAACGGTTACACCTCGCCCACGGCAACCAAGAAACTCGCGCCATACCTTGACGCCAACAACATCGACCTCAAGGGGTTCACGGAAAAATTCTACCACGAGGTGTGCGGTGCAAAGCTTGCGCCTGTCCTGGACACCATCCGCCTGATGCATGACCTTGGCGTCTGGGTTGAGGTGACCACCCTGATCATTCCGGGCTGGAACGATTCCGACCGCGAGCTACGTGAGATTGCCGAGTTCATCAAGGGGATCTCCATCGATATCCCCTGGCACGTCACCCGCTTCCACCCCACCTACAAGATGACCGACCGCCCTGCCACCCCGGTGGAAACCCTGCGCCGCGCCCGCCAGATCGGCCTTGACTGCGGCCTCAACCATGTCTACGAAGGCAATGTCCCAGGCGAGGGCGGCGAGAACACCTTTTGCCCCGGCTGCGGCGAAATCGTTATCCGCCGCCACGGCTTCATGGCCGACGCCGGCAACCTCCTTAACGGCGCCTGCCGCGCCTGCCAACGGCCCCTTGCCGGCATCTTCGATTGACCGTTTCGTTTATTTTTCACCCGCGCCACCCCAAGCAAAACAGGGCGCATTTGCGGGGCGCGCCAATACCATTTCTTTATTGACTGCGCAGCCGTTTCCATGTTTAATAACCTGATTTTTTTTGGCATGAGAAAACATATCCTGGAGCAGGATGAGGGCCTCGCATCGTTGCTGTATCAAGCATATAAACTTATCAGCTACCTTGCGGTGGCGGCGGTCCTACCCTTTTTTCTCATATACAGCGTCATCAGCGGCAGACATCGGCACGGACTCGCCGAGCGGTTCGGTTTTTTCGCCCCGCCCTCGGCCGGCCATGACAATCCCCCACGGATCTGGCTGCATGCCGCATCGGTAGGCGAGGTGCAGGTCGCCAGGGCGCTAATAAAAGAATTGCGCCAGGCATTGCCGGACGCGACCCTGATCCTGTCGACAATGACCGAACAGGGCCAGCGGGTGGCAAGACGGCAACTTGGCAATGAGGTCCGCTGCGTCTACGCGCCCCTCGATTTGCCCATCGTTGCCCGGCTGGCCGTCAAGAAATTGCGCCCGACAGCGTACATCTGCCTTGAGACGGAACTGTGGCCGAACCTGCTCGCACGGCTCAAAAACGACAACGTCCCGACGGTGCTGCTGAACGGCAGGCTTTCCGAACGGTCTTTTAATCGCTACCGACTGGCCCCCCGCTTCATGGCCCGTCTGCTCGACTGCTTTGCCCGTATCGCCACGATCAGGCCGGCAGACGCTGAGCGCTATATCGCCATCGGCGCGCCCCGGCGGCGGGTGACGATACTGGGCAACGCCAAATACGATTTGCATATCGACACCACCCCGGCAACCGCCGCACGGTATCGAGACATGCTGCAACTGGCCGTAGATCAACCCTTGCTGGTGGCAGGCAGCACCCACGGCGACGAAGAAACGATGCTCACCGAGACCTTCCGCCGGGCAAAAAAGACCCTGCCCGATCTGGTGATGGTGGTCGCGCCGCGCCATATCGAACGGATCGACGAGATCGAAGCGGCCTACCGCGAGCTCGGCCTGGAGATGAACCGGTTCAGCCGCTGCAAGACGGAAGGTCGGACCGCCGACATCGTTTTGATCGACGGCATGGGAGAGCTCACCGGCCTGTACGGCGCCGCAAGCTATATCTTCTGCGGCGGCAGCCTGGTCGACCGGGGCGGACACAACCTCATGGAAGCAGCCATCTGGGGCAAACCGGTCTGCTACGGCCCCAGCATGAAAGATTTTTTGGACGCCAAGGAACTACTGGAGGCGGCGCAGGCGGGATTCATGGTTAACACCCCGGCCGAGCTTGCCGCCGCCATCATCGGCTTTGCCGAAAACCCCGACCAGTATGCAGCGGCCGGACAACGCGCCCGCCAAACGGCATTGGCCCAGCAGGGTTCTGCCCGTAAACAGGTGCAACTGGTCCTGGAACTACTCACACACCGGAATGAAAACGGCCAGCCGGCAATCGCCTGAGCCGTTTGCCAATAACCAGAACCGCGAAGGACGCTTAAGCATGAAAGCACTTGTCGCCCTAGAAGACGGCACCATATTTGAAGGAGAATCATTCACCGGCCCCGGCGAGGCAACCGGCGAAGTGGTCTTCAACACCGGCATGTCCGGCTACCAGGAGGTCTTGACCGACCCCTCCTACACCGGCCAGATCGTCACCATGACCTACCCGCTGATCGGCAACTACGGCGTCAACGACGAGGACAACGAGTCGGCGAAGATCCAGGTCGAGGCGTTTCTGATCAAGGAGTACAATGCCATCCCCTGTAACTTCCGCGCCACCGGCAGCCTGGGCGACTTCCTGCGGAAGCAGGGCGTCCTGGGCGTTGAAGGCATCGACACCCGGGCGCTGACCCGGCATATCCGCATCGGCGGGGCGATGAAATGCGTGGTTTCAACCGAGGATCTCAATCCCGAATCGCTTATCGCCAAGGCCAAGAACTCCGCCGGCCTGGTCGGCCGCGACCTGGTCAAGGAAGTAACCTGCAGCGAGCCCTACGGCTGGACCGCCGACGGCCCCAAGCCGGGCAGCAACTTCACCACCGCCGCGCCGGGGAAATACAAGGTGGTCTGCTTTGATTTCGGCCTCAAGTACAACCAGTTGCGGCTGCTGGCCGAACGCGGCTGCTCGGTGCAGGTGGTGCCGGCAACCACCAGCGGCGCCGAGGTGCTGGCGATGAACCCGGACGGGGTCTTCCTCTCCAACGGCCCCGGCGACCCGG
>DHYT01000236.1:1710-3013 GCA_002415465.1 Desulfobulbaceae bacterium UBA5123 | reverse complement strand
CCCCGCCCGTGCCTACCAGATCATTTAACGCTTCCAGCGTTGTTCATACGAGGCTTCGCAATGATCTCATCGTTGCGAAGCCTATTTGTTCCGGCGGCAGGCCAGCAGGGCCCGGCCCTGGCGTCGGGCGCAGCTTATCGGAGTCGACACGGGAACCATGGCGGATATCTCTCTTTCCGTACGCGGCGGTGAAAAGAAGAGCTTCCCGGCCGGGGTGACGGCCGAGGCGGCGCTCAAGGAGCTTCTCTCCGGCAAAGAGCGGAAGCGGACCCTTGCCGTGCGTGTCAATGGTGTCGTGGTCGACCTTGCCGTGCCGGTGGCCGCTGACGCCGATCTTGAGCCGATCACCGTCGATATGGCGGAGGGGCTTGAGGTTCTCCGCCACAGTGCCGCCCATCTCATGGCCCATGCGGTTGTCGATCTCTTCGGCAGCGAGGTCAAGGTGGCCATCGGCCCCGCGGTTGCCGACGGCTTCTACTACGATTTCGACCTGGGCGCATCCTTCTCCCCTGACGACTTCGAGCGCATCGAGGCGCGGATGCAGGAGCTCGTCGCCGGCGCAGCTCCCTTTGTGCGTACCGAGGTTGCCCGCGACGAGGCGATTCGGCGCTTTGAAGAGAAGGGCCAGCCCTACAAGGTTGAGTTGCTGCGCGAGCTTGCTGCCGACACCGTTTCTCTCTATCAGGTAGGCGAATTCGTCGACCTCTGCCGGGGGCCGCATCTGCCCCATGCCGGCTGGCTCAAGGCCTTCAAGCTGACCCGCCTTGCCGGCGCCTACTGGCGGGGGGATGAGAAGAATCCCATGCTGCAGCGGCTCTACGGCACCGCCTTCTTCGATGCCAAGGAGCTGAAGCAGTACCTCCACCAGCTTGAGGAGGCGAGGAAGCGCGACCACCGCAAGCTCGGCAAGGATCTCGAGCTCTTCACCATCCAGGAGCAGATCGGCCCGGGCCTCATCCTCTGGCAGCCCAAGGGTGCCCTGCTCAGGAAGCTCATCGAGGATTACTGGAAGGAAGAGCATTACCGGCACGGCTACGAACTGGTCTGCACCCCGCACATCGCCAAGATCGATCTGTGGAAGACCAGCGGTCACCTCGACTTCTACGGCGAGAACATGTTCTCGTCCATCGATATCGAGGATGTGAGCTACCAGCTCAAGCCGATGAACTGCCCCTTCCACATTGGCATCTACAAGTCGCGCAAGCGCAGCTACCGCGAGTTCCCGGTGCGCTGGTGCGAACTGGGAACGGTGTACCGCTTCGAGAAAACCGGCGCCCTGCACGGGCTCATGCGGGTACGCGGC
>DHYT01000236.1:738-1556 GCA_002415465.1 Desulfobulbaceae bacterium UBA5123 | reverse complement strand
CTCGGCCGCGCCTGGCAGTGTTCGACCATTCAGGTCGACTTCAACCTGCCGGAGCGGTTCGCCATCGGCTATACCGGCGAGGACGGCCGCGAGCACCAGCCGATCATGATCCACCGGGCCCTGATGGGTTCCCTGGAGCGCTTCTTCGGCGTGCTCATCGAACACTACGCCGGGGCCTTCCCCCTGTGGCTGGCACCGGTGCAGGCGCGGATCCTGAACATCACCGACGCCCAGCTCGACTATGTGGACCAGGTCTACCGTGAGCTGCGTGCTGCCGGCATCCGGGTGGAGAAGGACAACCGCAACGAGAAGCTCAACTACAAGATCCGCGAGGCGCAGCTCGCCAAGATCCCCTACATGGTGATCGTCGGCGACAACGAGATGGCCTCCGGCCAGGTGACGGTGCGGCTCCGGGACGGCAAGAACCTCGATCCCATGTCCGTAGCCGGGCTGGTGGAACTGCTGCGGGCCGAGAGCGCAGCCTCCATGGGGCCGACGGCCGACGCCGGCCGATAGAGCGCCGAGCCGCCGAGAGCGGAAGCCTTCCTTCCGGCGGGAGGTGAGACCGGCGCGAGCAAGTACGTTTGAGGAGGTAGGATATCAAAGGCAAAAAGAAGACAGAGAAGGGCGGACGCGAAGTCAGGGCCAATGTGAACCGGCTGATTCGGGCCGATGAGGTGCGCCTCATCTCGGACGAAGGCGAGCAGCTCGGTGTTGTCCCCTTGGCCGAGGCATTGGTCAAGGCTGAGGAGGCTGGTCTTGATCTGGTCGAGGTTTCTCCGACGGCTAAGCCCCCGGTGTGCCGGATCATGGACTAC
>DHYT01000236.1:0-687 GCA_002415465.1 Desulfobulbaceae bacterium UBA5123 | reverse complement strand
CAGATGTCCATGTTCCTCGGCCCCAAATCGTGACCAGGGACAGGCTGTCTACCTCATAAAAGAGTTACGAAACGTTTAGCAATATTCGCAAGGAAGGAGAGACTACCATGCCGAAGATGAAGACCAACAGAGGGGCGGCCAAGCGCTTCAAGAAGACCGGCTCGGGTAAGATTGTCCGCAGCAAGGCCTTTAGCAGCCACATCCTCACCAAGAAGAGCACCAAGCGCAAGAGAAAGCTGCGTCAGAACGGCCTTGTCGATGATACCAATCTCAAGGGTGTGAAACGGATTCTGCCCTACCTGTAAGCGGTTGCGCTCCAGGTTTCGGGTTCGACCATACGCATTATGAATGACCGTGGCGGCAGTGTGCCGCTACAAACGTTTGAGGTGAAAAAAGATGCCCAGGGTTACACGCGGATTTAAAGCCCGTCGGAGAAGAAACAAGATTTTGAAGATGGCCAGCGGCTTTCGCGGCGGTCGCAGTCGGCTGATCCGCAGCGCCTCCGAGGCGGTGGATCGCGCCCTCTGCTTTGCCTACCGCGACCGGCGGCAGCGGAAACGCGATTTCCGCAAGCTGTGGATCGCCCGGATCAGCGCTGCTGCAAAGCTTGCCGGTACCTCCTACAGCAAGCTGATCGGCGGCCTCAAGAAGGCCAATGTGCAGCTGGACCGCAAGGTTCTGTCCAAC
>DHYT01000001.1 GCA_002415465.1 Desulfobulbaceae bacterium UBA5123 | reverse complement strand
GTCGATGGCCTGGGGCTGGTCGCCGGCGGGCGAGAATGGGGAAACGAGTCGGAACATTGCCTCTCCGGGCCGACCATCAGGGCGCGAAATGGTCGTAGCCTTGATAGCTGATATCATGCCGCTTGCTGCCGTCACGGAGGAACACCCCGCTGCCCTGAACGATGCGGCCCACGCAATACAGCTGCCGCCCCAACCGCTCGGCCGCCAGCGATTCAAGGTCGAGCGTCGCCCCGGCCGGGGCGGTGAAGAGGAGGCGGTAATCCTCGCCGCCCCTGAGCGCCCAGTCAAGGGGTGCGCACCGCAACCGCATCGCCGCCGCCCGCAGCGGCTGCGACAGCGGCAGCTGTTCGGCCACCAGCTCCGCCCCCACCCCGCTGGCCGCACAGAGATGGGCAAGATCGGTGGCGATGCCGTCGGAAAGATCCATCATCGCATGCACATGCCCGCCGGCCGCAAGCAACGGACCCAGGGCAAGCTCCGGCTCCGGATCGAGATGGGCCTTGACCAGCGACGCCCAGACCGGGTCATCGGCAGCCACCCCCTCCCGGCAGAGGGCAAGACCGGCCGCGGCCTCGCCCAGCGGGCCGCTGACCCAGATCACATCATCGACTTGCGCCCCGGAGCGATAGAGAACGTCCTCCTCGGCAACCTCACCGCCGACGGTGACCGACAATGACAACTGCCCCATGCTCAGCACGGTGTCACCGCCGATCAGCGCCACCCCGGCTGCGGCCAGGGATTCGACGAAGCCGGCCATGAAGCCGTCCACCCACTCGGCGGTCTGGGTCGCCGGCAACCCCAGCGACAACAAGGCGAAACGCGGCACCGCCCCCATGGCCGCGATATCGCTCAAATTGACCGCCGCCGCCTTGCGGCCCAGCAGCTTGGCCGGATGCCAGCCGAGATCGAAATGCACCGACTCAAGCAGGGTGTCCACGGTCCACACCTGCAACCGGTCACCGGCCGGACGGAGTACGGCGCAATCGTCGCCGATCCCTTGCAGCACGCCGCTGGCGCCGCCGGCAAGCTGGTCGCTGATCGCCCGAATAATCTCCCGCTCACTCCGCCTTTCAGCCATGCCGCCCGCCCATGGTGACCCCTATCGCCTCCGTGGCCCTTATCAAATCGCAACCCCCACAAACCATAATTTTTCTCATCAAGGCGATTTCCCTTTAGGTTTACGGATAACTGGTCGATACATACTGCAAAAGGAAGACATAAGGATATCCGACATGACCACAATCTGCTGCAAGTGCTTCAAAACAAAAACCGCTCACGGGTGGACGAAAACAGTCGCCACGGATGTCGCCACGCTTTCGCACGGATATTGCCCCACCTGCTATCGCGAAGCCATCAAAAAGATCGAAGATTATCGTCCCCGCCCCGTCGACCAGCCAACCCCCTGATCCGCAGACGACTTATTTCACCACCCGCAAACCCGGCTTCCTGGTGGCCGCCTTCGGAGAGATCCCGCCATCCCGGTCCGCGCCGTCCGCGGAAAAACTGACCGCCTGCATGAATTTCTTTTTACCACCCATGGTAAATATCTCCTGTCCGGTAAACTGCGGCGTCCGCAGCGTCCAAGCCGTTCGCTGCGGGGGCAGGGTCAAAAACTGCAGGGAAACATGCCACCATTCATCCCTTTTGCTCCGGTCCCTTTCAAAATCCATCACCAAAGCATACAGGATCATTTGCGGCTCCTCGGCGACGACCAGAACAATATCCCCCACCTCGGTGGTGTCCTTAAAGGTAAAAATCCGCTTCAATTCCTCAACTATTTTCTCCATGTCATCCATCCTGAGGCTTTCCTGTTGTTCTCCGGCCAGCTTTTGTGTTTAATCCTATACATTAATAACTCTATCGATTTCCATCGTCATCCGCAGGCGGATTAACCGTTACCTAAAAAAACATGCCCATGGAACTTTTTCCCGGCACGGCATGTCTTCCAGCATATAGGCGTTCTTTTGAACAACCCACCGGAACACCTGCAACAGAACGACACCGGCCGCGGCACCGAGATCGCCAAGCTGGTTCAATCGTGCCAGGGCGGAGACAAACAGGCCTTCAACCGTCTGGTTTTACTGCATCAGACAAGAATTTACAATCTGGCCCTGAACTACGTCAAAACCCCGGAAGAGGCCAAGGATCTCGCCCAGGACATATTTGTCACCGCATACCGGGCGCTGCCGAGCCTCCGTGAAGCAGATAAATTTTCCGCCTGGCTCAACCAGCTGGCGATGAACCACTGCCGTAACCGGTATAGAAAACTGCAGCGGCGCGGCTACTTCACCTCAACCTCGACCGATGACATCATTGTTCCGGAACTGATCGCCACCAACAGCCCGGATCGGCTTCTGGAACGGAACGAACGCGACAGCCTGGTGAGAACAATCATCGCCGCCATGCCGGCCGCGGAGAAGGAAATCATCATCCTTCGGGATCTACAAGAATTGTCCTACGAAGAGATCAGTGAAACACTGGGTGTGCCGCTCGGCACCGTCAAGTCAAAACTGAACCGGGCGCGGCATACGTTCAAAAACAAAATAAAACATCTTCTCGGCACGCCATGACCAATCCGATGAACTGCACCACCGTCCAAGAGTTGTTTTCCGCCCTGGCCGATGGCGAACTGGACACCGCCAATATCGCCCGCATGGAGAGCCATCTCGCCACCTGCCGCCACTGCACGCGGGAATGGCGCCTCTTCACGGAAAGCCTTGCCTGGCTGCACGAGGTTAAACCGGTTCCCGCCCCGCCGGATCTGCTGATCGGCATCCACGCCAAGCTCGACCGGACAAATCCTCTGGCGACATGGCTGCACGATCTCTTCGGCTCCCCGCTGCGCGCGCTCTCCTCCATGGCGGTGATCGGCCTTGCCTTTTTCCTCTGGGTCTCCCAACCCGACATCGCCACCCACGCGCCATCGAACTCCATGGCCGACGCCGGCGGCGTCTTTTCCCAGTCGCGGACGGCGGCAAATCCCCCTGCCCGTTTCCTCAACCCGCCGCTTGAGATAACGCCGGCCATGAACACCGGCAGTGAGGTGTGGACAAACAACTTCGCCACCCAGCCCTATCGTCTGCCCACGCTGCCGACAATCACCCCGGATCTTGCCATCACCGTCCATGCGCCTTCCCGGGAAACGCGCGCCCACCTCTATCAGCGTCTCGCCGCGCAGGATCGCTGGCGCATCCACGCCGACAGTGACGGCACCCTGTTTATCTTTCTCAACGAAGAGGATATCCCTCACCTGCAGCACACCCTGGCGCCACACCTGCTCACCATGACTCCACGGTCCTCCGGGGGCGATGGCGAAAATTCGTTGCGCACGGTCAGCCTCCTGATCAAGTCCCAGTGAGGAAACGGGTGTGCCTGCAATCCCCCCTTCCCAGAACCCTTTGCGACTAGCCGTTGCCATGACGCTTGCCCGGTACGCCGAACAGACCCCGCAGCACCGCCCGCCGCCGACAAAGCCCACTTGACAACGTCATCCATGCTCCGGCATGATTGGATAACCTGGCCGCACCTTTACAAGGTCAGGGGCAAAGCCTGAATCATCACAACGACAAATTCACTCCGGACCAAATCCTCAAAGGAGACCACATGATTTTCTCAGCCCGACAACGACACGCCGCCCCCCCGGCAACGATACTTTCCCTGGCGTTATTTGCCATCTGCCTCCTCGCCGGACAGGCCCATGCGGCAGCCACCCCGCCGAGCTTTGCCGACCTTGCCGAAAAACTCGGACCGACCGTGGTCAATATCTACACCACCCAAACCGTGAAGGCCCGTGCCCCGCGCGGCAACCCGCTCGGCAACGACATGGAGATACCCGAGCAGTTCCGCCGCTTCTTCGGCATACCCGAAGGCGCCGACCCCCGCAATCCGGCCCCGCCGCAGCAGCAACGCGAGATGAAACGGACCAGCCTGGGCTCCGGGGTGATCATCTCCAAGGATGGCTATATCGTCACCAACAACCATGTGGTGGAGGACGCCGAAGAGATCAATATCCGGCTGACCAACCTTGAGGAATACGACGCCAAACTCATTGGCCGCGACCCGAAAACAGACCTCGCCCTGATCAAGATCGATCCCAAGAACGGGCTGCCGGTTGCCGAATTCGGCGACTCCGAGAAGTTACGGGTCGGCGACTGGGTGCTCGCCATCGGCAACCCCTTCGGCCTGGAGCAGACCATCACCGCAGGCATCGTCAGCGCCAAGGGCCGCACCCTGGGTTCGACCCCCTATGAAAACTTCATCCAGACCGACGCCTCNNCCCGGCAACTCCGGCGGCCCGCTCTTCGACCTTGACGGCCGGATGGTCGGGATCAACACCGCCATCTACAGCCGGAGCGGCGGCAACATCGGCATCGGCTTCGCCATTCCGGTCAAGATGGCCGAGAACGTCATCGGCCAACTGAAGGAACATGGCACGGTGATCCGCGGCTGGCTGGGCGTGATGATCCAGCAGGTCACGCCGGAGCTCGCCAAGAAATTCGACCTGGATCGCCCCATCGGCGCCCTGGTGGGCGAGGTGTCGCCGGACGGCCCGGCCGCAAAGGCAGGCGTCATGAGCGGCGATGTCATCGTCGCCTATGACGGCAAGGAGGTCACCCAGATGAGCATGCTGCCCTCCCTGGTCGCGCAGACCAAGGTCGGCGCCACGGTCAATGTAACCGTGATCCGCGACGGCAAGAAGAAATCGCTGCCGGTGACCATCGCCAAGCTTGAGGAAGACAAGGTCGCCAGCGAACAAGCCGCGCCCGACGCCGGCCGCGACCTCGGCATCACCGCGCAGGAACTCACCCCGGAACTGGCCAAGACCCTCGGCCTTGACGACGAGGGCGGGGTTATCGTCGCCGATGTGGAGCCAAACAGCCCTGCCGCCGAAGCGGACATCCGTCGCGGCGAATTGATTCTTGAGATCAACCGCCGGCCGGTCAAAAAAATCCAGGATTACACGGCGGCACTGGAGAAGAACAAAAAAGGCGAATCCGTCCTGCTCTTGGTCAAGCGCGGCGAACACAAACGCTTCGTGGTAATCACCGGCAAATAAAACAAGCATCCCGCGACACGGGGAAGGAATGGATCATGACCATGGCAACACGACACTGGCGCCGCGCACTGATCGGCGCGCTGTTGGCGATACTCGTCATTAACCCCATCACCGGCTGCACCTATCGGGACCGGGTGGCCCCCATCACCCTGCCGGACAACAACCGCGGCGTCACCATCGGTGACGGCCTGAAGATTTCAGGCTACGCCATCACCGACCCCAAGGAGGCGGAAAAGGCTCTGGGCTTTGACGCCATCAAGGCCGGGCTGCTGGCGGTGCGGGTCACCTTTCAGAACGACGGCAGCGAAACCGCCACCGTCAACCCGGACCAGACCTTTCTCATCGACAGCGCCAACAACGCCTGGCCCATCCTGAGCCAACGGCAGGCAGCGGAACGCGCTGAAAGGCATGTGGACATCGGCGAAACCGCCAAGGGCAGCGCCAAGCCCGCGTTCCTACTCGGCGCCGCCGGCGCGGTGGCCGGGGCCGCCATCGCCATCGTCACCGGTGAAAACGTCGGCGAGGCAATGGGCAAGGGCGCGGCGGTGGGGGCGGCCGGCGGCGCCATTATCGGCGGGGCGTCCGCCTATGCGGATACACACGATCGGATCAGAAAGGAAATGAACGAGAAGGGGCTGCATAACGATGTCATCCAGCCCGGAGAAATCGCCTACGGATTTCTCTTTTTTCCGGGAACGGTCGGGGAAGAGGCAAAGGACGCCATGGAACTGCGCCTGAGCCTGGCCCTGGGGAGCAAGGGCCGTCAGCAGACCGTCAAGCTCGACCTCAGGTAAGACGATGCCGGGTCTGACCGGGACGGCAACGCGCCGGTCAGCCGTACAACTCCTTGTCCGTGCTCCGCACGGCTTCAATCAGACGCGCCACCGCGCCGATATCCTTGACCCCCGGGGAAACCTCCACCCCGGAATTCACATCCACGGCAAAGGGCCGCACCTGACGGATCGCATCCGAGATGTTTTCCGGGCGCAGCCCGCCGGCCAGGATGAGCGGCGCGGGCGGACGGCATTTGGTGATCAGCTCCCAGTCAAAGGTCTTGCCGGTTCCGCCGGCGACCTTCTCATGATAGGTGTCGAGCAGTATCCCCGACACCGTCTCCAGATACGGATCATAAAAGGGATTGGTTTCAGAAACCACGGCATCCGGGCGGATGCTGAAGGTCTTGACGACCCTGACGTTCACGGCCGCGCAGTACTGCGGCAGTTCGGCGCCATGCAGCTGCGCCATGGTCAGACCGCAATACTTGACGATATCGTTGACCACATCCAATTCCTGATCGACAAAAACGCCCACCGCATCCACGAAGGGCGGCAAGGCGGCGATTATCTGCCGGGCCTTTTCCGGGTCGATATTCCTGGGACTTGCCTCGACAAAGATAAAACCCAAGGCATCCACGCCGGCGGCGGCCAATCCCTTGGCCTCGGCCAAATCGGTCATCCCGCACACCTTGATCCGCGTCCTGGCGGTCATTGTAGAACTCCTTACAGCAACGATTAACGGTTAACGAAGAAACAAGGGGGCAAGATCTCATCCGCGCAGGGCACGCAACCCCGCCACCCGGTCGCCTGACCGCATCAGGGTCTCCCCGATGAGGGCGGCGCGAACGCCGTGCGCCGCCAAACGGCGCATATCTTCCTGATCGCGGATCCCCGACTCGCTGACCAGCGGGATTTCCGGCGGCAGCAACCTCTGCAACCGGAAGGTGGTATCGAGATCCATGCTGAAATCACGCAGATTGCGGTTGTTCACCCCGATCAGCCGGCTTCCCGCCGCCACCGCCATCTCCGCCTCGGCCTCGTCATGGATCTCGACCAGCACATCCATGCCCAACCCGTGGGCCACCTGCAGATAATCACGCATCTGCGCCAAATCAAGGATGGCGGCGATCAGCAGGACCGCGTCGGCGCCAAAGGCCCGCGCCTGCTCGATCTGCTTTTCGTGGATGATGAAATCCTTCCGCAGCACCGGCAGCTGCACCGCCTGCCGCACCGCCGGGATATAGGCAAGCGAACCCTGGAAGAAATCCTCGTCGGTGAGTACCGACATCGCTTGGGCGCCGGCCTCGGCATACTCCACCGCGATCCGCACCGGATCGAAATCAGGACAGATCACCCCTTTCGAGGGCGACGCCTTCTTGGCCTCGGCGATGATCGCCACCTCGTCAACCGCGGTCAAGGCGGCAATAAAACCGCGCGGCGGCGCAACAGGGCCGTCGGGCGGCTCAATCCCGCGACGCAGCAGCAGGGCGACTTCTTCATGTTTTCGTGCAACAATCTTATCGAGAATCATCTCAGCGATATCCATCATCATAAAAGGCGAAGGGGTGTCCCCCCCGCCAGAATCCTTGTCAGCGAAAGGCGGCCAGCGCCTCAAGTTTTGCCAGCGCCGCGCCGGAGGCGACAACCTCGCGGGCAAGCGCGACCCCGCCGGCAAGATCGCCGGCCCGGCCGGCCGCCATCAACGCCGCCCCGGCGTTCAATAAAACCATGTCGAGCTTCGGCCCGGCCTCGCCGGACAGGATCGCCCGCACCTGGCCTGCCGCTTCCGCGGCGGTGGCGCCGCCACGCAACTCATCAAGGGAGGCGCGCCTGAGGCCGACGCTTTCCGGGGTAACCGTATAGGTGGTCACCTTGCCGCCGTCCCAGTCGGCGACCCGCGTCTCGCCAGTCACCGTCAACTCGTCCATGCCGCCCGCGCCGCACACCACCAGAGCCCGCCGGGAGCCAAGCTTGCCGAGTACGGCGGCAAGGGTGTCGGTAAGGGCGGGATCAAACACACCCATCACCTGTACGTTGGCGCCGGCCGGATTGGTCAACGGACCCAAGATATTAAAAACGGTCCGGATGCCGATCTCGCGACGCGGGCCGATGGCATGCTTCATGGCGCCATGCAGGGCCGGCGCGAACATGAAGCCGATCCCGACCTCCTCAACGCACTTGCCGATCCGCTCGGGCGCAAGGGAGAGGTCAACGCCCAACGCCTCCAGCACATCGGCGCTGCCGCACTTGCTGGTGATGGAACGGTTGCCGTGCTTGGCTACCAGGACCCCGGCGCCGGCTACCACGAAGGCGGCGGTGGTGGAAACATTGAAGGTGCCGGTAGCGTCGCCGCCGGTGCCGCAGGTGTCGACCAGAATCCCGTCGGCCGCCTGCACCTGAACCCTGGTCGCCTTCCGGCGCATGACCTGGGCGGCGCCGGCAATCTCCTCGACGGTTTCCCCTTTCAGCCGCAGGGCGGTGATAAAGGCGCCGATCTGGGCCGGAGTGGCCTCGCCCCCCATGATCTCATCCATGACCCCGATCATCTCGGTTTCGCTCAGATCGTTGCCGGCCACCACCTTGCCGATTGCCTCCTTGATCATTCTCCTCGGTCTCCTTAGGGTTATTTTCGCAACATCTCGGGATAGGCGGGATCGATGAAATTCCGGAGCAGGGCGACGCCGTCCGGGGTCATGATCGATTCCGGATGGAACTGCACCCCCTCCACCGGCAGGGTGCGGTGACGCAACCCCATCAACTCCCCCTGATCGGTCCGGGCGCTGACCTCAAGACACTCGGGCAAGCCCTCATCGCTGACCACCAGAGAATGGTAGCGCATGGCGTCGAAGGGGCTGGGCAGGCCGGTGAAAACACCACGGCCGTCATGATGCACCGGGCTGGTCTTGCCGTGCATCAACCGCCCGGCCCGGACGGTTTTGCCTCCGAACGCCTCGCCCAGGGACTGATGCCCCAGGCAAACGCCGAGGATGGGAATCCTGCCCGCGAAATACCGAATCGCGGCAATGGAAATCCCGGCCTTGGCCGGGGTGCAGGGGCCGGGGGAAACCAGCAGCCGGTCGGGCTGGAGGCCGGCGATATACTCCACCGTCACCTCGTCGTTGCGGAACACCCGCATCTCGGCGCCGAGCCCCCCCAGGGTCTGCACGATATTATAAGTAAACGAATCGTAATTATCGATAACAACAAGCATAGGAATATCCATAAAAACAGTCTGGGTGTTGACGCGGCGACCTCGCCACCGGCGACGCCTGCCGCCGGGGCTAGAATCCCTCTTCCACCAGTTCGACGGCGCGCCGCAGGCCCCGCGCCTTGTTGATGGTTTCCTGAAACTCCATCTCCGGGTCCGAGTCGGCGACAATCCCGGCCCCGGCCTGCACCCAGAGATTCTTGCCATGCATGACAAAGGTGCGGATGGTGATACAGATGTCCATGTTGCCGGAAAAACCGAAGTAGCCGACCGCGCCGGCATACGGCCCGCGCCGTTCCGGCTCCAGCTCCTCGATGATCTCCATGGCCCGGATCTTGGGCGCGCCGCTCACCGTCCCGGCCGGGAAGCAGGCGTTCAACACATCGAACTGATTCTTGCCCTGCGCAAGCTTGCCGTGAACCCCGGAAACGATGTGCATCACGTGGCTGTAACGCTCCACCACCAGAAGATCCCGCACCTCCACCGTGCCGTAACGGGCCACCCGGCCGGCGTCGTTGCGGCCAAGATCCACCAGCATCAGATGCTCGGCCCGTTCCTTGGGATCGGCGAGCAACTCCTGCTCAAGGGCGCGATCCTCGGCAACGGTCTGTCCGCGGCGACGGGTGCCGGCGATGGGGCGCAGTTCGATATCATCCCCTTCCAGCCGCACCAGGATCTCGGGCGAAGAACCGATCTGCACGATATCCCCAAGCTTCAGATAAAACAGATAGGGACTGGGATTGATGTGCCGCAGGGCGCGATAGAGGGTAAAGGGCGCCATCTCGGTGGTGGTGTGAAAACGCTGCGACAACACCACCTGAATGATGTCGCCGGCCAGGATATACTCCTTTGCCCGGTTGACCATCCCGTGAAACGCCTCACGCTCCATGTTGGAGGTAAAATCATGGGGCGGACAGGGGGCATGCTCCGCCATCGCGGCGGGCACCGGCTGTCGCAGCCGGGCGACCACCCGGTCGATGCTCGCCAGCGCCTGCCGATAGAGCGCATCGGCATCATCCCGCTCCCCCACCACCACGCATTCGACGATGGTCAAGGTCTGCCTGAGGCTGTCATAGATGAGCACGGTGCGCGGGATCATCAACAGGCTGTCCGGGAAATCGGCCAGCGGCGGATTCTTCTCCGGCAACCGCTCCATGAAGCGGACCATGTCATACCCCATGTAGCCAACCGCGCCGCCAAAGAAACGGGGCAGATACTCGGCCGCCAGACAGGGCGCAAAGGAGTTCAACAACGCCTGCAGCGCGGCAATGGGGTTCCCCTCCTGCTCCGTAATCTCGCCGCCCCGGCGCAGGGTAATGCGCTCCCCGCGACTCTCGAAGGTGGCGATGGGATCAAGGCCGATAAAGGAATACCTCCCCCACTTCTCGCCTCCCTCCAGACTCTCGAACAGGAAGGCATGGGATTCCCCGCCGGCCACCTTGGCAAAAACGGTGAGCGGGGTATCCAGGTCGGCGATAATTTCGCGACAGACGGGGATCAGGCCCGCCGAGGCGGCAAGTTCCCGAAACTGGTCGATACCAGGCTGGTGCATAATTTTTCCCCTACAAAAAACAAATCAAGCCGGCATGTTTTGCGCATCGCGCAACCGAAAAAAAAAGCCATGGAACCTTCCCGGTCCCATGGCTTTTTTGTGCGTTCATATCCAAGTGGTTTTGTCCCGCCGCCTCAGCATACAAATGCGCCCATTACCATGGGATACACTGTTGACGACGCCACCGGCATGCTTGCGCAGTGGCGGCGATCACGCTGTTGACGCGGATCATACCTCACCTATTGCTGTTCGCAGCGGCACCCATCGTCCGGGGCGCCGACGATTTTTAACTATGCGCTTGCCTGAACGAAGGCGTTGACCCGCTTGGTCAAACGGGACACCTTGCGTGAAGCATTCTTTTTGTGGATCGCGCCCTTCATGGCGGCGCGGCTGATCACGGGGATGGCGGCCGAGAGGGCGGCCTGCGCCTTGTCCACGGCGTTCTCACCAATGGCTTCATCAACGGCCCTGATCACGGTACGAATCCGTGTTTTGTTGGCGCGGTTGCGTTCACGCTGGATCTGGTTCTGCCGATTCCGTTTCAATGCTGACTTATGGTTTGCCAAGACTACTCTCCTAACCTTAATATACTGAATTTATTATCTTTTACCCTAACACCACGTCGGGCAAAAATCTCTGTTCGGCATCGACCGGGGCTCTCTCGCCCATCACCCGACGCTGGAAAATTTTACGAAACTACACCATGCCACAGCGGATGTCAAGCATCAAGCCGGGGAATTTCCTTATTTCTCTTCCCGATTTTCCGACCGATGCAAACGGGGCAATTTCACACTTTTTTTAAGCTCCCAGCGCAGTTTCCCTTGCCCAAGAGGCACGGACCTGTTTTACTTGAAGATACTGTTAATGCAAACATTTTTACAATCATTCCACGCGGTGACCGCCCCGCGCACATACTTGACCTATGCATGACATTGTCAGCGCCTTACGATGGCAGGATGTATGCGACATCCTCATCGTCTCATACCTCATCTATCGCATCATCCTTCTCATTCGCGGCACCCGCGCCATGCAGATGCTGGTCGGCATCGCCGTACTCATTGTCGTCTATTTCGGGGCCCGCGAGCTTGAATTCCTGACCCTTTACTGGCTCCTCGGAACCTTTCTCAGTTCCATCTTCCTTATCATCATCATCATCTTTCAACGCGATATCCGTCGCGCCCTCACCCAGGTCGGCCAGCAGACGCCTTTCGTCAAGAGCAGCGAGGACACCGTCCACACCCTGGAAGAAATCGTCATGGCCGCGCAACGCCTTTCCGCTCGTAAAATCGGCGCCCTGATCGTCATCGAACGGGAAACCGGCCTCAAGGATTATATCGAGTCCGCCCAGACCATCGACGCCCAGGTCAGCAAGGAGCTGCTGCTCAGCATCTTCCACACCGAATCGCCGCTGCATGACGGCGGCGTCGTCATCCGCCGAGGTCGCATCCTCACCGCCGGCTGCGTCCTGCCGCTGACCAAGAACCCCTACATCAGCAAGCGTCTCGGCACCCGGCACCGGGCGGCCATCGGCCTTTCCGAGGAAACCGACGCCATCATCATCGTCGTCTCCGAGGAAACCCGCCAGATCTCCCTGGTGCAGCACGGCGCCATCACCACCGATCTCGACGCATCATCGCTGCGCAGCCGCCTTGATGCCATCTTCGTACCCAAGGAATATCACACCCAGGCGCTATGGAAAAACTGGTTAAACAGATAATGGGGTTTCTCCCCAGGCAGAAGGAAGCCCTCCCCTGGACGCAAAACTGGGCGATCAAGGCGCTGTCGCTCCTGTTCGCCCTCTTCCTGTGGTACTTCGTGGTCGGCGAGGACAAGGTCGACATGACCGTCCAGATCCCGGTTGAAATCATCAACATGCCCCGTGATCTGGTCATCTCCAACCAGTTCAAGAAACAGCTCGAGGTTACGATTGCCGGCCCCCGCGGCCTGATCCGCGGCATCGCCAACCAGCATGTCTCCCGGACGGTTGACCTGTCCAAGGCCGCCCCCGGCTCCATGCTGGTGCGGAACGACGAGGAAACAATCTCCTTTCCGCGCGGCATCAGGGTACTGCGTGTCCAGCCGCCCTACATCACCCTGCTGCTTGACCGCCTGATCCAGCGGGAGGTGCCGATCAAGGCCCCCCTCAGCGGTACGCCCGCCGCCGGCTTCAAGATCGAATCCGTCACCATCGAACCGCCCGTCCTGTCGCTCACCGGTCCGCAGGCCATCCTTGGCGACCAGGAACAACTGGCCACCAGCCCCATCGATCTCCATAACCTGAAGGCATCCGTCACCCGGCAGGTACCCCTGGATCTCAAACAATCGCTCGCCGAACTGGTCGGCGAAACAACGGTTACCGTCAAGGTAAGGATCGTCGAGGAAACCGTTCTCAAGCAGATAACCAATATCCCGGTGACCATTATCGGCGCCACCTCCCCCCATGCCGCAGTCGTCACCCCGGACACCGTCTCCATCAAAACGGAAATCCCCCTCAGCCTGAGCGGCAACCGGCAACTGCATACGCTGTTCAACGCCACGGTTTCCGCGGCCGATCTGTCACCGGGCGCGCATTCGGTGCCGGTCCGGGTGGAAACGGGCATGCAGGCCAAAATTATCGCCATCGCCCCGGCCACGGTCACCGTGTCCGTCAAGAAGCCTCCCGCCAAGAAAAAATAACCCGCAAAGGTTCGCCCATGAGAAGACTCTTCGGAACCGACGGCGTTCGCGGCGTCGCCAACATCCATCCCATGACCGCTGAAATCGCCATGCAGATCGGCCGCGGCATCGCCTTTCTGGTCAAGGACATGAAGCACGATCACCGGATCGTGATCGGCAAGGACACCCGTCTCTCCGGGTACATGATCGAAAACGCGCTGGCCGCCGGCATCTGCTCCATGGGGGTCGACATCCTCCTGGTCGGACCGCTGCCGACCCCCGGCATCGCCTTCATCACCGCCAGCATGCGCGCCGATGCCGGGGTGGTGATCTCGGCCTCCCACAACCCCTTCCAGGACAACGGCATCAAGATCTTCTCACGGAATGGATTCAAGCTTCCCGACGCCAAGGAGCTTGAGATCGAAGATCTGATCTTTTCCCAGAAGATGGCCGCCCTGCGACCGACGGCGGAAGAGATCGGCAAGGCGACCCGCATCGACGACGCCCGCGGCCGCTATATCGTTTCCCTCAAGAACACCTTTCCCCGCCGCTTTACCCTGGACGGCATGCATATCGTACTCGACTGCGCCCACGGCGCGACCTACGGGGTGGCCCCGCATGTCTTCGAGGAACTCGGGGCCAAGGTGACCGCCATCGGCGTCAACCCCAACGGCACCAACATCAATCACGAATGCGGCGCCCTGCACCCCCAACGGATGGCGGCGATGGTCAAGGAACTGGGCGCCGACCTCGGCATCGCCCTGGACGGCGACGGCGACCGCCTGATTGTCGCCGACGAGAAGGGTGAGATTGTCGACGGCGACCACACCATGGCCATCTGCGCCGCCGACCTTATGCACCAGCGCAAGCTGCGCAAGAAAACCCTGGCCGCGACGGTGATGAGCAACATGGGTCTGGAAGTCGCCATGCAAAAGATGGGCGGCAAGCTGATCCGCACCGCGGTGGGCGACCGATACGTGGTCGAGGCGATGCGCGCCAACGGCTACAATTTCGGCGGCGAACAGTCGGGCCACCTGATCTTTCTCGACCACAACACCACCGGCGACGGCATCCTTGCCGCCCTGCAACTGCTGGCGGTGATGCTCAAACAGGGCAAACCGGTCTCCGAACTGGCCAGGATCATGGAATCCTTCCCGCAGGTCCTCAAAAACGTCCGCACCGCCGAGCCGCTCAACCCCCAACGCATCGCCGGTTTTCCGGAGACGGTTGCCGCCATGGAGACAAAACTCGGCCAGCGGGGCCGGATTCTGGTCCGCCCCTCCGGCACCGAACCGGTGATCCGAGTGATGGTGGAGGGCGAAGACAAGGCGGAGATCACCGCCATCGCCGACGAGTTGTGCGAACTGATCCGCAAAGAGGACGCGGGGGAATGAACCGCCGGAAGGATAGCGCCGCCGGCAGGGACCTGCCATGAAAAAGCTGCGGCTGGACAAACTGCTGCTGCAAAGGAATCTGGTCGACAGCCGCCAGAAAGCACAGGGGTTGATCGTCGCCGGTCAGGTCTGGGTGAACGGACTCCGCTGCGACAAGGCGGGCAGCCAGGTAGGTGATGACTGCACAATCGAAATTAAGGGCAACGAATGCCCCTTTGTCAGCCGGGGCGGCCTGAAACTTGCCAAGGGCCTGCCCTATTTCAACATTGACCCCACCGGTCTCGTCTGCGCCGACATCGGCGCCTCCACCGGCGGCTTCACCGACTGCCTGCTGCAAAACGGCGCCGCCAAGGTTTTCGCCGTTGATGTCGGCTACGGCCAACTGGACTGGCGCCTCCGACAGGATGCCAGGGTGGTGGTCCTGGAACGCACCAACGCCCGCTACCTGACCCCCGACAACCTCGGCGAGCCCATCGATCTCGCGGTCATCGACGCCGCCTTCATCTCCCTCAAGATCCTGCTGCCGCCGCTTTTGCCCCTGTTCCGGGACCAGGCCTCCATCCTCGCCCTGATCAAACCGCAATTCGAGGTGGGGCGGGATTTCATCGGCAAGGGCGGCGTGGTCCGCGACCCGGCCCTGCACGAAAAGGTGATCGCCGACATCCTCGCCTTCGTCGAGAGCATCGGCCTCCTCAGCCAGGGCGTCACCGATTCACCGATCCTCGGCCCCAAGGGCAACCGGGAGTTTCTTATCCACATGGTTTCCCGTTAAAACCGACGGCCACACCTCCGGCGCTCTCGACCTGGCCCGTGCCGGACGCCTTGCACAAGATATATCTCTTCCCCTTCCACTCAAAGTTGTCCAACTGCCCCTCGGAGAGAAATTTCCTGGCATAGTGCATGGCCAGCCCGCTCTCCACCAGCAGATCACAGAGAACGCCGTCAAGGTGGTTATCCTTGACCATCGCCGCCATGATCCCCATCGCCTCGGACATCTTCTTCCCGGTCTTGTAGGGCCGGTCGGCGGCGGTCAAGGCCTCGAAGATGTCCGCCACCGCCAGCATCCTGGCCGGCAAGGGGATATCCGCGTCATGCAGCCCCTGCGGGTAGCCTGAGCCATCAAGCTTCTCGTGATGCATCGCCGCATAGGCCGGCACCCGCGCAAACTTCTTCGGGAATGACAACTTGGCCAGCATGGAGTTGGTGACATTGACGTGATTCCTGATCACCCCCATCTCGTGATCGGTAAGCGTCCCCCGCCGGACCGAAAGGTTTTCCACCTCGTCATCGCTGAGCAGGGGAATCTCCCGACCGGCAACCGACAAGGTGACCCCGCGCAACGACCGAATCCGTTCCAAGGCCTCGTCGGCGACGAACTCACAGCCGTTATTGACGGCGGCGACAAAGTCCATATCATCCGCCAACGCTCTCTCCGCCGCGCCCTCCCCCTCCGGAAGATCAACGCCGGCTTGCATCAACGCCTCCCGCAGACGACGGATCTCGGCATCCCGCTTCAGGATCTCGATCCGGTGGCGAACCACCTCGATCCGGTCGGAAAGGGTTTCAAGCTTGGTGCCCTTGTCGATAATATGTTCGGGGGTGGTGATCTTGCCGACATCATGCATCCAGGCCGCCAGCCGAATCTCCGCCAACTGCTCGGAACTGAAGGATACGGCCCCGTACGGCCCGTCGGCGACGGCATTGACAGCCTCCGCAAGATGCTCTGAAATCTCCGCCACCCGGATGATATGGCCGTTGGTATAGGGCGACTTCTCATCGATAGCGTGGCCGATCGCCTGCAGAAAGGAAAACAGCAGATTTTCCAGACCCCGCACCAACCGCATTTTGGTCAGGGCGATGGCCGCCTGAGAGGCCAGGCTCATGATCCGCTCTTCGTCGCCGACCGCAAACGGAATCACCTCGCCGCTCCGCCGATCCTTGGCGTTCAAAAGCTGCAAAACACCCACCACCTCATCCTCATGATTCCGCAGGGGAACCAGCAGCATTGATTTGGAGCGGTAGCCGGTGGAGGCGTCGAACTGCTTGGTGCCGTCGAAGTCAAACCCCTCCGCGCAATACACGTCACTCACGTTGATCGGCTTCCCCTCCAGGACGCAATGCGCGGAAACATTGCGATGGTTATCGGTCCCATCGCGTTTCCTGAGCGGGACCGGCGGCCAGGATATCTCATCGCCGGTGCCGCCCATCCGGATATGCAGGGTATCGTTCTGGGCGATGACAAAATCCAGCGTATCCTCCCTTTCATTCCGGATATACAACGTCCCGCCGTCGGCGTTGCAGTTTCGCCGCGCCTCGTTGACGATCAATTCGAAAAGATGGTCGATCTCCTTCTCCGCAGACAGCGCAAGACCGATCCGCACCAACTCGTCGAGCTTCGACACCTGCTCCTCGGCAAAGACACGAACATCCCGCAAGACCGTGCCGTGCAGGTTCTCATAAAGTCTTTTCGCATCCCCCGGCGCAAGATGCGCGCCAGCCGCGCGGATATCGGCCTCGATCTTGAGCAACAGTCCGTTGATGCCGGGATGGTCACTGAGACGAATCATATCTATCCCCCCTAGAAAAAAACCGCCTGCTCCACGAACGCGACAGAAGGACCGTTCGTGTGCTCAACCGGCATGGCGCCGGTCGATGACAACCGCATCGCTAACATTTTTTTACCGGAAGAAACCCGCGGGAGGCATAGTGGCAACACCACCCGGTCAGCGGCGCACGCCTCAACCCACTTCCGCCGGCGATCCAATGCAGCCAGCCCACCTCTTGCGAAGCATGCTCTGCGTCGTCACGATTGCCTTCTGCCCCCAAGCCAAAGGCGATCAAGAGTTTATCCTGCTCGACGACTACCGAAACGGCCTGAGTGCCAACTGGCAGAGCAAATCCTTCTTCGGTACAACCCAGTATAGTATAGCGCCAAACGACAATCAACACGTCATCCATGGCGAAAGCCAAGCCGCGTCCTCCGGCCTGATGTACACGATTGACTTCGGTCCGCGCCGATATCCGATCCTTGCCTGGTGTTGAAAAATCTACTTGCCCTGCGCCAGGGCGACCGACACCGACAACACCGGGGAAACCGCTTCGGCATGGCATGGCCCCATCAGCATCCGGGCCAGACAGAGCCGAGCGTCCGCACGCCGTCCCGAGAAAAGAACCCGCCCAACAAACAACAAGACGCCAGAAACCTTTAAAATTGTTTTGCGGACTTGATAATACCGTGTTTTATGATACATTTACCTAATGTGAACAAGCAGGGTCGCGTCGGGCACGAATCGCGCATCATGCCCTGCCGGCAACACCGAACAGTTAAAAACTACCACGCAAACAACAGCCGCCGGCAACCCAAAGCTTTCCGCCGCAGCCATGACCCCCAAAGAGATATCCACATGAAACAGATCACCTCAAAACAGATTCGATTCGGCCTGCAAGCGGTCGCTTTCCTTGTCACCCTCGGTATCGCTCTTTCCGCCGGCGCGGCGGAATATGTGATCGCCAACAAGGACGGGGTCAATATCCGCTCGGCCCCCAATACGAAAGCGGAAATCCTCTGGGAGGTATTCAAAAACTTCCCCCTGCAGGTGCTCAAACGGGAAGGCCAATGGACACAGGCCGTCGACTTCGAGGGCGACAAGGGGTGGATATACGACCCGCTGCTCAGCAAGGAGAAGATGGTCATCGTCAAGGTTGACGCCGCCAACATGCGCATCGGCGCCGGAACCAACTACGAGATCGTCGCCACCGTCAAGTACGGCGTCGTCTTCAAACCCCTCGAAAAGGATGGGGAATGGGTCAAGGTGCAGCACAAGGACGGCACCACCGGCTGGCTGCATGAAACCCTGATCTGGCCCAACGACTGATTGCCGCAACATCTCCCGAACCCCCAAAGCCCCTCCCGAAGCCTCGGCGAGGGGCTTTTCATTTCCCGGCGCCGAACCCCACCGGGCAGCGCACCAGCGTCCCGGCCTTGTTGCGAAAGAGCAGATAACCGTTCGCCACCCCGTAGCGCAGGATATCCCTGGTGATCTCCACGTCTTTTTTACAGTAGTCGATGATCTTGTCGATGCGCCCTTCCTGGTACCACTTGAGGGCCATCAGGCCGTCGGCCGATTTCGTAACCCCCAGGGTATGCTGGGCAAGATGGTCGAGGCTGAGCCGGTAGCCGAGGCGGTTCTTCACCTCCACCAAGATATCCAGGGTCGGCAGGCGCTGAAGATCGACATCGGTGTAGGCGGACAAGACCTTGTTGTCGAAACGGCTGTTGTNNTCGGCCCGGTGCCAGCCGCCCACCTCGGCGGCGGAGCGTTTGGTTTCAAGATCGAAAACGCCGTAGCCGGAAGGCAACCCGCGCGCTGGTACATCTTCGGCAATAGCAACCTCCGCGGCCGGAGCCGCCACCTCGACCACCGCGCACGGCCGCGGTGCCGCTTCACGCTCCCTGCTATCCAGCAGGCCATGCAGCAACTGCCGCGCCGCCTCCTTGTCGATGGGGCGATTGCCGGAACCGCACTTGGGCGAATGCACGCAGGACGGACAGCCTGTTTCGCAGGGGCAGGATTCGATACTGCGCAGCGCCGTGGCCAGCAAATCCTCAAGCTCGGCAAAGGCCTGCCGGCATAACCCCACCCCGCCCGGATAGCCGTCATATATAAAGACGGCCGGGCCGTTGATCTGGGGATGAAAGGGGTAGGCGATGCCGCCGATATCGTTGCGGTCGCAGAGCACCAGCAACGGCAGCACGCCGATGGCGGCATGCTCGAGGGCATGGATGCCGCCCATGAAGTGGCGCTGCTCGGCCTCGAAACGCTGCCGCAGATGGGGCGGGATCTCTACCCACAGCCCCTCGGTTTCAAAGATCTGCGGCGGCAGGTCAAGCTGCTCGGTGCCGATCAGCTTGTGTCCCTTGGTCAACCGTTTCTGAAAACCGGTCACCCGGTCGGTGACCCGCAACGTCCCCCAGGAGGCACGGAAGGTGCCGTAATCAACGGTGCGGCGGGTGGCGAGAATCTCGGTTTCCTTGCTCGCCAGCGGCCGGGTGAAGTAATGGAGTTTTCTCCTGGTCACCGTCACCCGCCCCCCCTCCGGATCAAGGCCGGTAACCAGCCAGTTGTGACCGTGATGCAGATAGACCGCGCCGGGATGACACTCTTTAAAGCAGCGCCCCGCATCGATCTCGCCGAGCAGGGTCTCCTCCCGGTCATCAACCCGGATCAAGAGCGACCGGCCGGTGCCGCGCAAATCCACTTCCCGGTGCGGATACTTGCGGCTCGTAAACCAGAAACGGCCGTCGCCGCTCAGCAGCAGTTCCCCCGTGGCCGCCATCTCGTCGAGAGCGAGCCGGACCGGTTCCGCGGCCAGCAACGGGTCGTCCGCCGCCAGCACCGCCTCGGCGCAGGCGCAGAGCAGATGGCGCTTGATGATTACCCGGTTGCCCGGATTCAAGACCGCCGCCTCAACGCCGCGGTCAAAGAAATCGCGCGGGTTGCGAATGAAATGCTGGTCGAGGGCGTCCTCCTGGGCGACCATGATGATCAGCGAATCCCGTGACCGCCGCCCCACCCGGCCGGATCGCTGCCAGGTGGCCATGATCGTGCCGGGATAACCGACCAGGATGCAGAGATCGAGGTCGCCTATATCGATGCCCAGCTCCAGGGCGCTGGTGGAGACAATCCCCAGCAACTCGCCGCTGGCCATCTTCGCCTCGATCTCCCGCCGCTCCTCGGGCAGAAAGCCGGAGCGGTAGGCGGTGAGCTTGCCGGCCTGATCCCCGAGGCGGCTCCGGGTCCAGACCGCCACCAGTTCGGTCATCTTCCGCGACTGAGTGTAGACGATGGAGCGCAAGCCCCGCTTCATCGCCGCCTCCAGCAACTGGCTGGCCGCGAACCCGGCGCTCTGATGGGGGTTCAAAAACAGAAAATGCCGCCCGGAGCGGGGCGCGCCGCTGACGATGATCTCTTGCACCGGCAGGCCGAGCAGGTCACGGGCCAGCCCGCCGGGGTTGCCCACCGTGGCAGAGGAGAGCACAAACACCGGCTCGCTGCCGTACAGCTTGCAGATACGGCGCAGACGGCGCAACACCCAGGCCATGTGCGAGCCGAAGACGCCGCGATAGGTATGCACCTCGTCGATGATCACATGGGTGAGCCCGCTCCACAGGCCGGCCCAGCGGTCGTGATAGCCGAGCATGGAGAGATGCAGCATGTCCGGGTTGGAGATGAGGATCTGCGGCGGCCGCTCCCGCAGTTTCTTGCGCTGGTAGCTCGAGGTATCCCCGTCGCAGATGGCGGCGCTTGGGCGCATCGCAGGCGGCAGCCCCCGCGCGAGCTCGTCGATCGCCCGCAGCTGATCCTGGGCCAGGGCCTTGAGCGGGAAGAGATAGAGGGCGCGGGCACCGGGGTCTTGCAATATCCGCTCAAAAACCGGCAGGTTGTAGATGAGGCTTTTGCCGCTGGCCGTCGGGGTGGCGACCACGGTATGCCGATGCTCGCGGATGCAATCGACGGCCTGCGCCTGATGGCTGTAGAGCGGCCCGATCCCTGAACCGGCAAGGGCGGCGCGCAGCTCCGGCGGCCAGGGGCGGGCAGGCTCGGCAAACTCGGCCTCGCATCCGGGCAACGCCTCATGATGCGTCACCTGGGGGCCGAAGCTGGGCGAACCTTTCAGGGAGGCCAGATACTCGGCAACGGTCCCGATCTCGCCATTTTTTTGGCTCTGCAACGCTTTTCGGACCACCCTCACCTCATAGTTACAAGATAATCGGCTAATATTTTTACGGAAAACGGGTTGACCGCAGTCGCGGAACCAACTAAAAGAGAAATTTATGCTGTAAAAGCTTTACCCACAGACCCCTGCCATGAGGATCGGCCCGACATGACAACCATCGCCACCCTTGGCCCGGAAGGCTCCCACGCCTTTCAGGCCGCGCGCCTCCACAATCCGGACGCCGCCCTCAAACTCTTCCCGCAGGTCAGCGGCGTCCTCAACGCCTTCAAAACCGGCGAGGCCGACCTGGCCCTGATCCCGGTCTACAATACCCGAGAAGGCGAGATCAGGGAATACTTCCATCAGATGGAAAGCCTCAACCACGGCCACTGGATCGACAACGTGGTGCTGCCCATCCATCTGGCCATGGGCTCGCTGGCCGGCGACCGGCAGCCGGAACTGATCGTCGGCACCGACCAGGAACTTCGCCAGTGCGAGGAATATCTGACCAGCCATTTCCCGGATACCCCCCGGATGGCGGTGCGGGAAATCGAAAAAGCGCTCAAGCGGATCAAGGAAGCGGCAGCGGCCGCGCAGGTGGTCATCGCCTCGGAAGAGATCCTCAAGGAACATGGCATCCCGGTGCGCCAGCGCGACGTCGCCCCGCACAGCCGCACCCGCTTCGCGGTTCTCGGCAAAAAGCTCCCCGCCCCCACCGGCTACGACGCCACGGCGATGATCACCGTCCCGCTCAAGGACCGGGTGGGGCTGCTCTTCGACACCCTGGGCGAATTCAGCAAGCGGGGGGTGAACCTCCTCGACCTGCGCTCCGAGACCGATCCCAAGAGCCAGGAACTGCAGTTCTACGTGGAGGCGGAAGGCCATATCAACGACCCCGCCCTCAAGGAGGCCCTGGCCCGCATCGAAGCGCACATCATCCAGGAGCCGGGCGCGATCAGGGTGCTGGGAAGCTACCCGCGCCTGGACATGCGCGCCAAACGGATCAACACCGTCGGCTTCATCGGCACCGGCGAGATGAGCCAGTGGTTCGCAAGGCGCCTCGAAAGCGAAGGCTACAAATGCCTCCTCACCGGCCGCGCCACCGCACTCACCCCGGAGGCGATGATCGCCCGGGTTGAGATGGTGGCGATCTGCGTGCCGATCAGCGCCACCGCCGCGGCCATCGCCGCCTACGGACCGCTGCTCAAGGGCAACCAGGCACTGGTGCTGCTGGCCGGCGAGGCGGAAAACAACCTCGCCGCGGCCATCGCCCACACCGTCCCGGAGGTGGAGGTGATGCTGGTCCACAACCTCTGGGGGCCGAAGGCCGCCACCATGAAGGACAAGAACGTCTCGGTGGTCCGCACCGAACGGAGCGGCCCCCTGTGCAGCGAATTCGAGGCCTTTCTCTACAAGCACGGCGCCGATATCTGCCACGACAGCGCCAGCCGCCACGACCTGCTGATGGGGGTCGGCCAGAAGCTGCCCACCGCCATCTCCATCGCCATGGCCATGGCGCTCAAGGAGAACGAGATCGCCCCCGCCGACATCGGCAGCCACTCCACCCTCACCTCGCTGTACGGGGTGCTGGCGATGTGCCGGGCGCACGCCCAGAACCCCCGCACCTACGCGGAGATCATGGCCGCCAGGGGCGACGGCCGCAAGATCGTCAAGAGCTTTGCCGAAAACCTGCTGCGGATCGTCGAGCTTGCCGAGGCAGGGGAAATCGACCGGCTGTGCGGGATCATCGACGACAACCGCCGCTACCTGCGGGAGGAGTTTCTCGCCACCAGGATGCGCCAGTCCCTGGCCGTGGACGAGGTGCTGGGCAAATTGATCAGATCCTGACGCCGGCCCCCAGACGCCACCCAACAGACAACAAGGACGTTGCCCATGCCCCCCATCTCCGCCTATCTCGCCCCGCCGCTGCTGGGCGCATTCATCGGCTACATGACCAACTACGTGGCGATCCGGATGCTCTTCCGGCCGCTCAAGCCCTGGTATATCCTCGGGCTGCGGGTGCCGATGACCCCGGGCGTCATCCCCTTGAAACGCAAGGAGCTGGCCGAAAACATCGGCGAGATGGTGGGCGGCCACCTGCTCACCAGCGCCGATGTCAGCCAGGCCCTGGGCGAAGAGCGCTTCAGGCTCGAACTGCGGGGCCTTATCGACGAACGGATCACCGAAACGCTGGATCGACCGCTGGGACCGGTGGTCGCCATTGTGCCGGAACGCTTCCGTTCCTACTTCAAGGTGGGGATCAAGATCCTCCGCTGGCGAACCTTGAAACACCTGCACGGCCACCTTCGCAGCGACGCCTTTGCCGACCGGATCACCCCGGTGATCAGCGACCACCTGCACACCTTCCTCAACCTGCCGCTGGACGAAATCCTCGCCCCGGAAAACCGGGACAAGCTGGAAACCACCATCGAAGCCGGGGTGGCGAACTTCCTCAACAGCGATGGCGTCGAGCAGTGGGTGCGGGAGACGGTGGGCGGCCGCATCGACACCTTTGTCGCCGAAGACCGCTCCCTCAACGATCTGCTCCCGGCCGGGCTCAGAACCCTGCTCCTCGACCGGCTGGAAGCGGAAGCGCCGCACCTGATCCACAAGATCGCCAAGCTGCTGCAGGAGCCGCTGGTTCAGGACCGGATCGCCCGCGGCATCACCAACGCGGTGGGCTCCTTCACCGCCAATCTCGGGCCGCTGGGCGGTCTGCTCGGCGGCTTCCTCAACCCGGAGGTCATCGGCGGCAAGGTCCGCGACTACCTGGAAGGCAAGGGCGAGGAAATCGCCCAGTGGCTCTTTGACGAGACCGTGCAGCAAAAGCTGGCGGTGATTCTCCGCGACAAGGCGGAAGGGTTCATGGCCGCCCCGGCCTCGCGCCTCCTCGACAAGCTGACCCCGGAAACGGTGGCGCTGATCCGCGAAGGCCTTGCCGACCAGGCCATCGTCCTCTTGCGCGCCCCGGCCACCGCCAGGGGGGTGGCCGGCCTTGCCCGGGAAGCGCTTGAAACCCAGACGCAACGGCCCCTGCAGGAGATCATCGCCGACCTCTTCGGCGACAAGACCACCGACCAGGCGATCGGCTGGGCCGTGGACGAGATCATTACCCTGCTCCGCTCCACCACCGTCAAACGGTTGCTGGACAAGATGGTCGCCGACCTGGTCGAAGACCGCCTCCTGCAGGCGCCGGTGGGCAAGCTCTCCGACTTCCTGCCCAAGGAGGTGCAGTACGGCATCACCGACTACCTGCTCCAACAGGTGGGCAATATCCTGGTCCGCGAGGTGCCGGGGCTGGTGGACACCCTCAACATCCGCCGCATCGTCGCCCGCAAGGTCAACACCCTCGACCTCCTGCGCCTGGAAGGGCTATTGCTGTCGATCATGGAGGAGCAGTTCAAGTACATCAATCTCTTCGGGGCGCTGCTCGGTTTTCTGATCGGCCTGTGCAACCTGGCCTTTTTGCTCTCGACCTGATTTTTTTTTTAAAAAGCGGAACAATCTTAAAACATGGTTGTCTAATACATTAAGGAACAACAGTGAGGGCCCTCCACCCTCGAGCCTGTTTCCTGTTTCTCCTTTTTTTCTCTCCTTCTTGAAAGGCTCCGGACCACCGGAGCAACAAAGGGCCGGCGCCTTCCCAGCGCCGGCCCTTTTCTTTTGCCAACTCATCCCGGCCGGATTGTTCCGGCTCCGCATCACTTCATCATCTTGCTCAAGTCAGAAACTGGCCGTTCCCTACGCCCGACGTCATCAATATTCACGCATCGAAGCACGCAGCGTGATCGCCCAAACACAATCCGCTAAAGGGCATCAATACTTGCAGCCGACCGTCAGCATGCCAGAGATCCCCGCCCGGGGATAGTCATTCGGGATATACTGGGTGGCCCCGGAGAGATCGGGATCGACATACCTTTCGTCGAACAGGTTGTAGATCGCTCCTCGGACCTCGAGGCCCTGATAAAAATTCTTGGCGGTAACCGCCACATTCACCGTGGTGTGCGGATCAACCGCCGATCTGGGATCGCCGGCCGGACGAGACCGCTCCCCGGTCCACAAGATATCCGCATGGCCAGAAACATTCCGCGACAGGGCATAGTTGACGCTGCCGCCGGCCCGCTGATTGGGCACGAAGGGCAAGGCCTCGTTGGTGGTCGCGTCACGCGGGTCCTGGTAGGTATAGGTCAGCTTCAGGTAATCTTCCGCGCCGAACTGGTAATTCAGGACCAGCTCGACCCCATCCGACTTGCTGCCGCCGATATTGGCGTACTCGTTGGGCGACATCGAGGTGTCGCGACTGATCTGGTTTGAGATCTCCAGATTGAAATAGTTGAGGTCAACCGCAAGCCTGTCGGTCAGGCGATAGCCGATGGCCGCTTCATAGGTGGTGATCTCCTCAGCCTCCAGGGCTTCATTGCCCACCAGCGAGGTATTGTTATCGTTATAGAGTTCACTGAAGTTGGGTGCCCGGAAGGCCTCGCCGTAGAGGAGCTTGACCTCCCCCTGTTTGGAGAAATTCCAGACCACGCCTGCCCGAGGGTTGGTGGTGTCGCCAAAGTCGTTGTAATGATCGTAGCGGAGGCCGGCGGTCAGCTTGACATCGTCCACCACCTCCCATTCGTCCTGCAGGTAGGCGGCGTAACTCTCCCGGATCGCGTCCTTGTTCCAGTTGGCATCGGCAGAGATATCCTGTACCGCGCCGATATAGGCGTTGTTGTTGTTGGGATCGAAGTTGGAAATTGACTTCACGTCATACTGGCGCATCTTTTCGTAATGGAACCCCAGCAACAGATGGTTTCTGGCCGTGAAATCGTAATCGAACTGCATTTCGCCGCCCACCGTGCTGGCCTTGCACATGGGGCCGCCGATCATGCCCTCGGGGAAGCTGAAACCTGTTCCAGGCGGCATGAGCTGCACCGAGGCATCCTGCTCGAAATGATCCCAGTACACCTTGGCCGTGCCGGTCAGCGAGGGGGTGAGGGCCCGGCGGTAGGCAAGCTCGTGCCAGAAGTTTTGGTATTCGATGTGATTATCGTCGGTAAGGGCGTTGGCAAAGCCGACATAGACGCCGCGGCTGTTATTGACGAGATGCCCCTCGTAGGTAAAATCCTTGTAGGCCAGCTTGAGAAAGAGTTCCAAGGCATCATAGGCCGTGTCGGCATCGCCGGGTGCCGTGGTCCACGGCGTGCCTCGCAAGCGATCCTGGGCGATGGCAAGGTTCGGGCCATTGGTCTGCCAGTAGTTGAGGCTGCCGAAGGCCTGCAGGCCGTTGGCAAAGATATCGCCGCCGAGGATACTGAACTTGGAGGTGTCAAAGCTGCCGCCGGACAGTTTCACCTCCACCCCTTCAAGCTCGTAAGCCTCCTTGGTGATGACATTGACGACGGCGACAAAGGCGTTGTCGCCATAGAGGGCGGAGCCGGGGCCGCGGACGATTTCAACCTGGCGGATGTTGTCGACGCTGAGATAGTCGCCGAAATTGACCAGACCGCTGCTGACATAATTTTTGTTGAGGGAATGGCCGTCGATCAAGAGGAGGATCTTTTCGGACTTGACCGTGCTGATCCCCCGCACGTCAAACATGAAGAACCCTTGCTCATTTCTGGAAACGCCGATGCCGGGCACGGTTTGCAGCACATCCATGAGGTTCCGGGCGCCCATGGCGGCAATCTCATCGGCGGTGATCACGGTGGCGATGGCCGGCGCTTCGCGAAGCGCCATCTTGCGCTTGGTGGCGGTGAGCAGCAGCCGATCGGCACGGTAATAGTCCTCCTCCTGATACTTGGAGGTGAACATCTCGCGAACCTCTTTGAGCTTCTCATCCTCGGCAGCGGCGCCCTGCGCCGCCCCGGCGCCAACCGCCATGGCCGCCAGCACAACAAGAGAAAAAAGGGGGGGCTTTCTGCCGATCCTTATGCAATGCGCCGCCATAAATGAACCTCCGAGCATGATTATAGAGCCAGAGCCTACTAATTCCAAAACCCACCAGCGGCCGCAGCACCACAGTGTCAAGTTTATGCTATTGCCCTTTGGCAGGTAAAGCCCTACTTGTAATGCTTGGCCACCGTTTCGATGCGGCTGTGGATGGGCGGCACCACCTGGTCGTCGATCCAGACGTCGAGCACCGTGGGCTTGCCTGAGGCCACCACCTCGGCCAGCAGTTCCGCGGTGAGCATGCCGGGCCGGTCGATGCGGATTCCGCGCGCGCCGAGCCCCTCGGCCACCTTGGCGATGTCGGCCCGCTTGAAGTCGGAACGGATGCCCTCGGGCACCGGCGGCGAGAAGAGCTTGCGGCCGTGGTAAACCATGCCGTACATGGAGTTGTTGAAAACGACCCAAATCACCGGCAGGTTGTACTCCACGGCCGTTGCCACCTCCATGCCGTTCATCATAAAGCTGCCGTCTCCCACCAGCGCCACCACCGGCCGCTCCTTGGCGGCCTGCTTGGCGCCCACCGGCGCCGCCACCGCATAGCCCATGGAGCCGAACCCCAAGGAAACGAAGAAGGAACGGGGCCGGTCGATCACCATGTAGCGGATGGCCCAGGCCATGCTGGTGCCGATGTCGGCAAAGTAAAGGGTATCGGCCGGCATCACATGCTGGATGTCGGCGACCAACTGCCGGGGATGGTACAAGGCGCCCTCCCAGGCCAGCGGCACCTCCCGGTGTTTTTCCTTGAGTTCACCGACCTCTGTCAACTGCGCCTGGCCGCGCTCCTTGACCTGCCGGCAGAGCTTGCCAAGGCACTGGTTGTTCTCTCGCGCGCCCCGGCGGACGGTGTCGGCCAGTTCCTGCCAGGCCGACACCTCCCCGCCCACCTCACGGAGGATCGAGTAGACGATCTCTTCGAGAATGGTCAGGGCATCGCCCACCAGGCCGTAGGTGGCAGGATAGTTCTTGCCGATCTCCTCGCTGTCGGCGTCGATCTGAATGAGTGTGCCGGAAGGCCGCAGCCGCTCGTCCCAGCCGCCGGTCATCATCTCGTTGAAGCTGGTGCCCACCGCCAGCAGCACGTCCACATCGCGCTCGACGATGTACTCCTTGGCCACCGGCGAGCCGGCAAAACCGAGGCAGCCCAGGGAAAGGGGGTCCGACTCCGGGAAGACCCCCTTGGCCTTGGGCGAGGTGGCCACCGGGATCTTGAGCAGGTTGGCCAGCACGAACAGCGGCTCGGCGCCGCCGGAGAGCACGGTGCCCCAGCCGGCGATGATGGCCGGCCGCTTGGCGGAAAGCAACGCCTTGGCCGCATCCAGCACACCCTGCCGCTCGAACATCTTCGAGGCCACGCCGCAGTTGGGCGAGGTGACCTTCTCTGCCGGCATCTTCATCACGTCCACCGGCAGACTCAGGTGCACCGGCCCCATGCGCCCGGAAATGGCCAGGCGGATTCCCTTTTCCACCATGTACTGGACCCGTTTGACGTTGAGCAGCATGCCGCTGTACTTGGTGAAGTTGCGGAAGATGCTCACCAGGTTCACTCCCTCGGCGCCCGACTCCTGGATGGCGCCCTTGCCGAAGACCGAGGTGGCCACCTGGCCGGTGAGGGCGCAGACCGGAATCGAATCGGCATAGGAGGAGGCAAGGCCGGTGATCAGGTTGGTGGCGCCGGGCCCGGCCGTGGAGCAGCAGACCCCGAGCTTGCCGGAAACCCGGGCGTAGCCGTCGGCCATGAAGGCGGCGCCCGCCTCGTGCCTGGTAACGAAGGAGGTAATGCCGCTGCGGCAGAGGGCGGTGTTCAATTCCTCGATGGCGCCGCCCGGCACCCCGAAGATGCACTCGACCCCGGCTTCTTCCAGCAACTTCACAACCAGATCCGATGTTTTCATGGCCTCCCTCCCCTTTTTCAGTAAATCACCTCAGACACAACCCCCAACTCGGTCAATTTCCTGCCACCATACCGAAACGATCAGCCCCCGACAACACCTAACATTTCCATAACACCTTGAGATGGCGTATCTTTTCAAACCTAACACATACCTAGACAACAGTGGCAATCATTATCACCGAACGAGCAAACGCGATCCGGATGAACGGCGGGTAATAGGGAGGCAACGCTTGGTAACAAGGGGTGCGAAAAAGGAGGTATTTTTAGAGACGAGGGGGGCAGGAAATAAAGGTGAATCAACCCTTTTCAGGGACAACTCGGGGCGAAACACCCTGGTAATCGATGTCCTCACATTGTAAAGGAAAGAATGACTCGGGCGGTCGGTCGGCCGCCTCGACATAGGTGGCATGGATCCCGGCATTGACCAAAACGCTGAACAGCCGGTAAATTTCCGTGGTCGTAAACCCTTGATCACACAGAAACGCTGTTATATAGCCCGCAATATTCATGGTCTCCTGATATTGCGTCAGCAATACCTTCTCTATCTCAAAGGCAAGGGCAAGATGTTCGCCCACCGCGAAGTCCAACGCGTCGGCCACCCGCACCATGGCAGGTATCCGGCCATCGCCGGTGGCGATGGGCCGCGCATAGCCAACGATAACCGGCTTGGCGCCAGGGCGACGTTTCTGTCCCTCTACTATGGCCTCCACGGAGAGTCCCTGTTTTTTTTGCCGTAGCGCCTCGACAATAAACCGGCTCGCCGCCACCAGAGGGGTGACGCCATACATCGGTGAGTCGGATGCCAGCACCCCGGCCGATACCCCCGCCACCGGCGATGCCTGCATGGTTCCGGCCAAGCTGCCGATCTGGTTGCACCATATCCTGGCATCAGGCCAACTCATGCAGATAAAGACGGCATCCAGCCAGTCACCAAGGCGACGCTCCGGCAAGCGGCCGGTTACATTCAAGACCAGCACCTGGAAAAAGGAGGCCCTGCCCACCAGTTCATCCATCATCGAGTAGCCGCTGTTATAGACGGCCTCACCGACCACCCAACCGCCACGGCTGGCAAAGATCTTGCCGCGTCGCTCCTCCCAGAAGGCGGTATCAGATCTTCCGGTTTCGCGCTTCTTCAGGGATGACATAGTGTTCCTCGTCCAAAAAGGGCATGGCGGTAACGGGCTTGTTGGCCAGTTCAAGACCGTGGGCCAAGAGTCCGGGTGCGCACATAATCTGAAACAGGCCGGCCCCGGCCCGGGGATGAAACCCCAAATCGCACAACGCTGCAGCAACCACCCCGGTGGCGACCCACCCCAGCCCCTCGGAATGCAATGCATCGGCAAAGGCCGCCCCCCAGGCAAGAGCCCTGCCACTAGCCGGCAGCCGCGCATATTCCGCGGCGATCAGCTGGGGGAATGGGTCGATGGAACCGAAGCGGCTGCCAAACCCCGGCGCGATATGCCAATCACCCTCCGCCGGGCGTGCTGCACTCCGCAGCAACTCGGCGGCCAGCGGCCCCGGCTCTCCGTGCTGATTCTTGCGCAGAAACCGCATGGCCTGCTCCACCTCTTCGCCGCCGAGATAGGAGCCGCCCGCCACCGAGAGGGCAATGGGTAGTATATGCTGCGGGAAGGTGCTGCCAACCCCGGCATTCATCGCCGCCCTAGTCGCCGGATGCCGGGGTCCGGGATTGATGAAGGCAATCAGCAAAGATTCCAGCAACTGCCCCTGTTCCGTGGTCGGCAATTCACCATTGAAGAGGAGAAAAAGCACCTCCACGAAACTCCGCTTCCGCAACAGTTCCATGAGATCATAGCCGTGACAGCGGCAACTTGTCGCCAGATAGGGATTGCCCGGCGCCGCCTCTTCCTGCCAGATTCTGGTCGCGGTTCGATCCGCAAAGCGGATATCCCTTTTCTGCTCTTGGGGAATGTCTCCTTTCATGCGGCCTTGCCATCCAAAAACATCAGAACGCATACCGCAACTGCCCCAAAATGCTCCGCCCGGGCAAAGGGAAATCGCCCTGGGTGGTGGTGGGGCCGGGCTCACGGGCATCGACATCAAAGAGATTACGCACCGTAAGCGATGCATCCCAGTGGCCGGCGATCTTCTTGCGATGGAGGGAAAGATGGGTAAGGAGGTAGTCGTCGATCTCGGCACGCACCGGATAGGGGTTGGTCACCGCCTGCTCGTCGGCCATGTTGCGACGACGGTCACCCACCCAGATGACCTGGGTGTCAAGCCCCCACTTGGGAAGAAATTCCCAGTAACCGTCCAGGAAGAGTTGCCACCCGGGTGCTTCGGCAACCAAGGCCTTGGTATCCTTGTCCCTGGAGCGTTGATAGGAGAAATTCCCGCGCAACCGCAGGGTGTCGGTGGCCGCCCAATCCGCCTCCAATTCGTAACCGTGCCCTTTCTGATTCTTGTTGTTCTGGGAGGTACTGGTCGCAGAAGGGGCCGGGTCGGGAACCATTTCGATGAGATCCTCTACCTCATAGGCGAAGAGATTGAGCATCAGCCGTAAGGAAGGCGTGGCCTGATAGTCGAAGGCAAGTTCATAGGTTTCGATGGTTTCAGGCTCGAGATCCGGATTCCCCTGCGCTGAGGGATTGTTGGTGGCGAACTGCTCCACCAGGGAAGGCGGCCTGAAGGCCTTGCCGTAAAGCAGCTTGCTGGTAAACGTCGGGGTTGTTTCCCAGACCAGGGCCGCCCTGGGGTTGACGGTATTGCCGAAATCCGAGTAATGGTCGAAACGGACGCCGCCGGTCAGCTGCCACTTCTTGGCAAAAGACCACTCGTCCTGGATGGAACAATAGGCGATCTGGCGCCGCTGGTTCTGCATGAAGATATCCGCTTGCGAGATATCGGTCATGGTGCCGTCCTGCACCGGCGGCGGCGCCCCCCCATCCAGAGCGGTGCCGGGGCCGAAATTCTTGGACTCCTCGGTTATATCGACCATGTATTTAAAGCCGGTGCCGAACCGCCAGAGATGCTTGTTGAGACCGGAATAGAAGGCGGTGAGGTCCAGGCCGCTTTGATGCTCGACAATGCTGGGGTTGCCGATGATACCATCAGGGAAGGAGACGGCCCCGACCGGATTGACAAAATCGATATTGCCGTCCGCGCCCACTGGCACTGCGGCGCCCGGCGGCAGGAGATGGAGGAAGGCATCGTCGTACATATAGACGTAGCTCAGCCGGGCGCTCATATCCCATTCGGGCAGGATATCCTCGGCCCGGTAAGTAACATCGGCCTGAAACCGCTCGAACTTTTCGTTATTCAGAGGAGCCAGGGCCTGGGCGACGCCGAGGCCGAGGCCCCCCTCATCCTGAAGCCAGTTCCAGAACCGCATGGTCCAGTTGCCGCGGGAGAGTTCCAGCGAACCGTCCCAGATCTTGTAATTGCTGTCCACCTCCCCTGGGGCCAGCGAGGCGGCCGGCCCCAAAAGCGTCTGCAGGTCGCTGTCGACGATCCGGTCCGGGTCGCCGCTGCTGGCCGTATGCTCCAAGGTCATGGCCACGTCCCAACTCCCCAGTTTGCCGCCGTGCTGCAACCAGGCGCCGCGACTGTCAAAGGAGCCGCCCCGAATCCCCATCGCGGTGCCGTCCATCTCATAGCTCTTCTTGGTGATGACGTTGATCACCCCGGCAAAGGCGTCGGCACCGTACACCGCCGAACCTGGTCCACGAATCACCTCCACCCTGGAGACAGCGGTCATCGGCATCTTGAAGGTTTCGGGGCGGCCGCCGGTGTAGGTGTAGGTGACCGGCAGGCCGTTGACCATCAGCAATACCTGCGGATTGATGCTGGTGTGGATGCCGCGGATGGAATAGAGCGGCGCCATCCGGTTCTTGGTGGAGATGCCCACATGGAGGCCCGGCACCGATTCCAGCACCTCGTCCAGGGAAGTCGCGCCCATCTGTTCGATCTCCTCGGCGGTGATCACCGAGGCCACCGCCGGCGCCCGATGCAGGGACTGGAGGTTGCCGGTGGCGGTGAGCAACAGCCGGTCGGTGCGGTAGTAGTCTTCCTCCTGAAACTTGGAAGAAAACATCTCCCGCACCTCCTCAAGCTTCTCCGCCTCGGTGGCGGCGGCGGCCGGCTCAGCCAGATTGCCGTTGATCGCCAATGCCAGCAGCAGTGCGCCTCCGCGCGCCAACAACTTCTTACTGTTCACTCCCATGCACGCCACCCCGTTTGTTCATATTCATCTTATCCCCCGGCCTCACCCCAGCCCCTTGCGGTCGAGCAGATCACGCACCGCCTGGACGATGGCCGCCTGCCGGTACGGCTTCTGCACGAAGATTGCATTGCCGTCGCTCTCGAGATCCTTGGCGGACATGTCAAAGGTATAGCCGCTGACATAGATAACCGGCAGATCCGCCCTGCCGGCCCGCAGCACCTTTGCCACCTGATCACCGTGCATGCCGGGCATGATCACATCGGTGAGCAACAGATCGATATGCTCCTTTTCCCGCTCAAACACCTTGACCGCTTCTCCGCCACTGGCGGCCTCGATGACCTGATAGCCGTACTCCCGCAAGGTATCGGCGGTGACAGCGCGGACGCCGGGATCGTCCTCGGCCAGCAGGATGGTCTCGTTGCCGGTGACGATCCGCACCCCGGCTGGTTTTTCCACCACCATCTCCTGGCGGGCCGCCTGTCGGAGATAGACATAAAAGGCGGTTCCCTCGCCCACCGCCGTTTCGATGCGCAGATGTCCCTTGTGCTGCTGGACGATGCCGTAGACGGTGGAGAGCCCCATGCCGGTTCCCTTGCCCACCTCCTTGGTGGTGAAAAAAGGCTCGAAGATCCGCTTCACGGTTTCCTGGTCCATGCCCGTGCCGTTGTCACTGACCGACAGCAGCACAAAATCGCCGACGATGGGTTTGTTGTCGACATCGACGAACCGGTCGGGTGCGACGGAGAGCTGACCGGTCCGGATGACGATCCGGCCATTGCCCGCGACCGCGTCGCCGGCGTTGACCACCAGATTCATGAGGATCTGCTCCAGCTGCCCGGCATCCCCGCTCACCGGCGGCAGGTCGTCGTCCAAATCGATGTCCATGGCAATATCCTCGCGGATCAGCCGCCGCAGAATCTTGCCGAAATCCTCGATGATCGCGTTGAGATTCTGCGCCGTCGGCTGCAACACCTGTTTGCGGCTGAAGGCGAGAATCTTGCGGATCAGGTCCGAGGCCCGGTCAACGCACTTGGTGATGTCCTGAACCTTCTTGGCCGCCGGATGGCCGGGGGAGAGCAACAGCATCGCCAACTCGGCATTGCCCATGATCGGCGTCAGCACGTTGTTGAGATCATGGGCGATGCCGCCCGCCAGGGTGCCCAGTGACTCCATCTTCTGGCTCTGCCGGTACTGCTCCTCAAGCCGCGCCTTCTCCTCCTCGCGCTTTTTCCGGCCGGTGATGTCGCGGTCGATGCCACGGAAACCCACCAGCTTGCCCATCCCGTCGACCACCGGCACCGCGCTGGAATCGATATAGACCAGTTGCCCGTCCTTACGCCGGCAACGCCGCCCCACCGACCGGAACCCTTCACGACTCCGAATGCACGAACGGAACAAGCCGACAAAAAGATCGCGATCCGCCGCGTCGGAGAGATCGCCGAAGATCGGCGTCCCCAGCAACTCATCGGCCCGGTAGCCGTAGATCTCCTCGCAGACCGGCGAGCAATAGGTGAACAAACCCTCCCCATCCACCTCCCAGACCATGTCACTGGTGGTTTCCACCAGCGCGCGGAACCGCTCCTCGGAATCATGGAGGGCGATCTCCGCCTCCTTGAGGGCGGTGATATCCCAGAAACTCTCCACCGCCTTGACGAATTTGCCGGCACGATCCAACACCCGGGAGAGGCGGATCAGGATGGTCTTCATCTCGCCGCTCTTGTTGGCAAAACGGATCTCGCGGGTTCGCTCGATTTCAGGATTCTGACAGTCGGTCAAAAGGCAGTGGCGGCAGATACCGACGGCGAAGATGGTATTGAAGGGACAGGGCAGACCGAAGACCTCGGCTTCCGAATAGCCGGTTATCCTCTCGGCCGCAGGGTTCCAGGAGCGGACGACCCGATCGCCGTCGACGGTGAAGATCGCCGCCGGGGTGGTGCGGAGGATGGTTTGCAGGTCGCGCCGCTGCGCCTCCTCCCGGCGGGCGATATTCCACTTTTCGACCAGCGAGATGGCGATCTGCTTCAGTTCGTCGGCATCAAAGGGCTTGCGCAGGAAGAGGAGCTTATCCGGGGCGCCGACCACCTTAACGATCTCCTCCTGGGTATGATCGGAAAAGGCGGTGACGATGACGATCTCGACGCCGGGGTCGACACGGCGGATCGCCGCCGCCGTTTTCATGCCGTCCCAGCCGGGAGGCATCCGGATATCAATGAAGGCCACCGCAATAGGCGCGCCGTCACGCAATCCCGCCTCGACCAAGGCAAACCCTTCCTGCCCCTGGGAGGCAAAAGAGATCTCGAAGCAAGGCTCTGTCTCGGCGGCCGCCACGGCCGGGTTCAACAGCCGCGCCATCTGATTCCCCGGCGCGTCCGCAACGGCAATGGGCAGCAATACATCTCGGTAGGCGCGCCAGATTTCGCGGTCGTCGTCAATGACCAAGATACGTCTGTTAAATTCGTCCATAATTCCCCGAAACACTCTCGATATCCAGCAACGGCACCCACCGAGCAAAGCTTATCATTTTCACCAGCCTTCTGTTAAGAACAAGTATCCATTCCCCCAAAAATCCCCGCCCTAGGCCGGCGCCGCCACCGGCAGGCGCACGATGAATTCCGCCCCCATCCCCTTCCCAGGGCTGGTGGCGGTAATGGTGGCGCCGTTGGCGATCAGGTAATTGGCGCAGGAATGGAGCCCGAACCCGGACCCCTTCTCCTTGGTGGAATACCCGAAGGTAAAAAGCATTTTTTCCTCCTCGGGCGAAAAGCCAACCCCCACATCCCTGATCCGGAACTCCACCCACCCCGTCCCCTCCCCCTCCCCCTCCCCCTCGCTGGAGGTGGTCAGCCGCAGGAGCCGCTGACCGGGAGGGATGTCGTCCATGGCCTGATAGCCGTTTTTGATCAGATTGACGAACACTTGCAACAGCTTGGTTTCCTCGATATGCACCGGCGGCAACTCGGCGAAATCCTTTTCGACCCGCACCTCGCGCTTGCCCAGGGACTGCTCCAGCATCCGCAGGGCGTCCTCCAACAGCAGGTTGACATCGACCATCCCCGCCGCCCCCACCAGTCTGGCATAACGCATCTGCAGCTTGATGATGCTCTCGAT
>DHYT01000204.1 GCA_002415465.1 Desulfobulbaceae bacterium UBA5123 | reverse complement strand
GATGCAGGTCTCGGCCCGGTCGTCGATAAAGTATTGCAGCCCCATCTTGCGGATGTGGTCGCCCTTGCCGTCGTGCTCGCCCATCGCCACCAGCCGCATGGCCTTGGCGGCGCGCGGGTCGAGCAGGGACTTGAGCCACTCCTCGATGGGGCGGTGCTGGGGCCTGGCGGTAATAAAGGTGAGCGGCGCCGTTGCCGCCAGCTCGTTTAAGACCTCGATGGCGTTGGGCATCGGTTCCAGGCCGTGGCCGATGGGGTCGGTGAGCAGGTGGCCGAATATCTCCTCCACCTGCCGGGGCGGGATGTTCAGGCAATCCTCGACCTGAAAGGCGGTGATGTCGGCCGGGTCGATGACGCCGAGGCCGTACTGGTCCCGCGCCAGGCGGATAAAGGCGCCGGCGGTGTCGGCGACGACGCCGTCGATGTCGAAGCCGAGCTGGCTGGGGGGGATTCGGTCGGGCATGGNNCGAAGCCGATGCGGCGGGGGTGGATTTTTTCGGCCATTGCTGCTCGCCTTTTCCCGGGAGTTTCAGTGCGCGCGGGCGGCCCCTGCGGCCGCATATCCATAACATAATAGACAGCATGGCGCGGCAATGGCAATTTGAAAGTTTGCCGGGCGGCATTTAGTGGCGGTTGCGGTGACGGTTCAGGCTTTTCTTGACAAACGCGGGCAAGACGGGCATATAACGCAGATACTTTTTCATATATATTATTGGAGCGCGCATTCGTAATGAAACTTCCCCCCCTGAAGATAGGTCCTTTTACCGCCGCCATCCCCCTGGTGCAGGGCGGCATGTCCATCCGTGTTTCCACCTCGGCGCTGGCGGCGCCGGTCGCCGAATGCGGCGGCATCGGTACCATCGGCGGCTCGGCCATTCCGGTGGAGGAGCTGCAGGCCGACATCCGTAAGGCCAAGAGCATGACCAAGGGCGTGGTGGCGGTGAACNNCACCCCCATCGTCTCCATCGTCTCCTCCCCCTCGTTCGCCAAGCTGGCCGAAAAGATGGGCGCGGCGGCGATTGTCGTCGAGGCCAAGGAGGCGGGCGGCCATCTCGGCACCGATGTCGCCCTGCGCGACCTCTTTCCCGAGGTGCGCAAGGTTGTCACCAAGGTGCCCCTGATCGCCGCCGGCGGTATCACCAACGGCTTCGAGATGGCCGAGATGATGGACAAGTACGGCGCCGACGGCGTCCAGATCGCCACCCGCTTCGTGATGACCGAGGAGTGCTCGGTGGGCTACGCCTTCAAGAAGGCGATGCTCGACGCCACCAAGGACGACATCACCCTGATCCATTCGCCGGTGGGTCTGCCGGGCCGGGCCCTGAAGACGCCGTTCGTCAAGCGGATGCTTGCCAAGGAAGACCTGAAGACCAAGACCTGCGAGTACAAGTGTCTGAAGAAATGCGATCATTTCTACTGCATCAGCGAGCGGCTGATGCGGGCCAGCGAAGGCAATCTGGAGGAGGGGCTCTTCTTCTCCGGCGAGAATGTCGACAAGCTCAACGATATCCTCACCGTCAAGCAGGTCTTCGATCAGTTTGTCACCCAGGCCGAGTCCGTGTACAAGGAGCCCTCCGCTCCCTATCGTTCCTAGAACATATCCGGCGGCGGCTGCCTCGCCGCCGCCAGGTATCCGTTATCCTATGTCTCACAACGACAGCAGCGTGACCGACAAGCAGCGGCCCGAGCCCGTGGTCATCCCCCGGGCCGAGCATGACATCTCCCGGCAGAATATCGACCGGGAGGCGCTCAAGGTCCTCTACCGGCTGCGCGACGCGGGCCACGCCGCCTATCTGGTCGGCGGCGGCGTCCGTGATCTCTATCTCGGCAAAACCCCCAAGGATTTCGATATCAGCACCGACGCCCATCCCGGCGAGCTGCGCAAGATCTTCAAGAACAGCCGGATCATCGGCCGGCGTTTCCGGCTGGTGCAGGTCTTCTTCCGGCCCGACAAGATCATCGAGGTCTCCACCTTCCGCTGCAGCAGCGAGTATGATCTCGACGGCGAGGAGGAGGTGCTTGCCGCCAACAACACCTTCGGCTCCCCGGTGGAGGACGCCTTCCGCCGCGACCTGACCATCAACGCCCTCTTCTACGAGATAGAGAATTTCACCATCATCGATTATGTGGGCGGGGTTGAGGATCTCAACAACAAGATCGTCCGCATCGTCGGCGACCCGGAGCGACGGATCATCCGCGATCCGGTGCGGATGCTGCGCGCCATCCGGCACGCGGCCCGCAGCAATTTCAGCATCGAGCCCGCCACCTGGGCGGCGATCGTCAAGCACCGCGACAAGCTCACCCTCTGCCCCGACTCCCGCATCCGCGACGAGTTTTTCAAGGACCTGCGCGGCGGCGCGAGCCGGGCCTGGGCGGAGCTGGCCCTGGAGAGCGGCATCTTCTTCGTGCTGCTGCCCTTCTACCGGGCGTGCCTTTCGGGGCCCGAGGGCGCGGCCAACCGGGAGCGGCTGCTGCGACTCCTGGCGGTCAGCGACCGTCTGCACGGCGAGGGGACCCAGCTGCCGGAGGAGATGCTCTTTGCGCTGTTGCTGCTGGTTTGGGCCGAGGCGGAGATGGGGCTTGGCGGCGAGCCGCTCAAGGGGCAGCAGGCCTTTGCCTTTTCCAGGGATTTGCGGTCGGCGCTGGATGCCAACCTGGCCGATCTCAACATCAAGCGGGCGACCCGGGAGGTTCTCACCGGCCTGCTGGTGAACCTGCCCTTCTGCGTGCAGTGCGGTGGCGACGGCAACTGGCCGAAATGGCTGCAGAAAAAAAGTTATTTCCGCGAGGTGTCGCAGTTCTACGCCCTCTGTCGCGAGGCGGAGGCCGGCGAGAAGGCCGAGGTGGCCTTCGCGGAAAAGGAACGCACGAGCGAGCAGCATCGCCGGCCGCCCCGGAAACGATCCGGCGGCCAGCGGTCCAGCCGCCAGCCCGCCTTTGCCAAGGGCGGCATCTTCGGGCTGAAGAAATGAGCGCGTCTTCCCCCGCCGAGATCGAGGCCCTGCGCAAACTCCCCCTGGCCGAGTTGATGGCCCGCGCCCTGGCGGTCAAGGTCGCGCACCGGGGCGACGCCTTTGCCCTCTGCAGCATCATCAACGCCAAGTCCGGCAAGTGCAGCGAGGATTGCCGCTTTTGCGTGCAGTCCGGCCATTACCAGACCGATGCGCCGGTCTATCCCCTGCAGGACGAAGCCGCGGTGCTCGCCGCGGCCGCCGAGGCGAAACGGATCGGCGCCGAACATTTCTCCATCGTCACCAGCGGCCGCGGGCTGGTCGGCAGGGATCTGGAGCGGGTGATCGCGCTGGTCGCCAAGATCCGCGAAAGCGTCGGGATCAAGGTCTGCGCCTCGCTGGGCATCCTCTCCCGCCCCGATCTCGAACGGCTGCGGGCGGCAGGGCTCTGCCGCTATCATCACAACCTCGAAACCTCCAGGGAGTTTTTCGACCGGGTGGTTAGCACCCATTCCTTCGCCGAGCGGGTCGAGACCATTGTCGCCGCCCAGGCCGCCGGCCTGGAGGTCTGCGCCGGCGGCATCTTCGGCCTCGGCGAAAGCGAGGACGACCGCATCTCCATGGCCCGGACCCTGCATGATCTCAAGGTCGATTCGGTGCCGATCAACATCCTCATCCCGCTGCCCGGCACCCCGCTGGCCGGCGTCGAGCCGCTGCCGGTGGCGGAGATCCTCCGCAGCATCGCCCTCTACCGGCTGATCTTTCCCGATCTTCCCATCCGCCTCGCCGCCGGCCGCGAAACCGCCCTCGGCGATTTCCTGAGCAGCGCGCTCATGGCCGGCGCCGACGGGATGATGATCGGCGGCTATCTCACCCAGCGCGGCCGCGCCCCCGAGGCCGATCACCGCCTGGTCGCGGAGATCAAGCGGATATGGCGCGGCTGAGCGACTGGCTGCGCGAGCGTCGCGAGAGCGGCGGCTTGCGCGAACTGCGGCCGGTTGAGCGGCTGGGCGATGGCCGCATCCGTCTGGCCGCGCTTCCCGGTGCGCCTCCCTTGCTCGATTTCTCCTCCAACGATTATCTGGCCCTCTCCGCGCATCCCGCCCTCATCGACAGCGGCCGGCGCGCGCTTGCCGAGTTGGGCGCGGGTTCCGGCGCGGCCCGCCTGATGAGCGGCGATCTCGTCATCCATCATCAACTGGAAGAAGCGGTGGCGGGCCTCAAGGGCAAGGAGGCGGCGCTGCTGTTCGGCTCCGGCTTCATGGCCAACGCCGGGGTGATTCCTGCGCTGGCGGGGCGGGGCGACACGGTCTGTATCGACCGCCTCGATCACGCGAGCATCTATGACGGCTGCCGGCTGTCCGGGGCCAGGCTGCATCGCTTCCGGCATAACGATCTGGCCCACCTCGAAGAACTCCTGCAAAAAAATCCCGACTCCGGCAAATGCCTGGTGGTGGTCGAGTCCGTCTACAGCATGGATGGCGACCGCTGCCCGCTGGCCGAACTGGTTGCCTTGCGCAAGCGCCACGGCTTTCTCCTCATGGTGGACGAGGCGCACGCCACCGGCCTGTTCGGCTTAAACGGCGGCGGGGTGGTGGAGGAGGAGGGGGTTGGCGACGAGGTTGATCTGGTCATGGGCACCTTCGGCAAGGCGCTGGGCAGCTACGGCGCCTATCTTGCCGGCAGCCGGGAGATGATCGACTATCTGGTCAACCGGGCGCGGAGCTTCATCTACTCGACGGCACTGCCGCCGGCGGTGGTGGCGGCCTCGCTCGCGGCAGTGGAACTGGTCCGGCAGTCGTCCGAGTTGCGCGATGATCTCTGGCGCCGGGTAGCGATCTTTAAAAAATTGCTGCGGGACGGCGGCCTCAAGGCCGATCTCGGCCCGACCCAGATCATCCCGATCACGGTGGGGGAAAGCGCGCGCGCCCTGCGGATGGCAGAAGCCTTGCGGGCGCGCGGGATTTTCGCCACCGCCGTGCGACCACCGACGGTGCCGGAAAACACCGCCCGCCTCAGGTTTTCAGTCACCCGTCATCTTGACGCGCCGCAGCTTGAAGAAGGGGCGGCGGCGCTGCTCGCGGTGCTCAAGGAGTTTGCCCCGGAACTCCTTGCCTGAAGGCCGGAAGCGGCCCTCCCTCGAGTACGGTTTGTAGCGTGCCAATCCAATTCCTCGTGCAATGGTTAAGCGGTGTCGGACACAAAAACTTCACTCGTTTTAATCAAATTTGCTGAATTATTACAGCTATTTGTGCTTTTTCTGCAGACTCAACGACCGCAATAAGGGGCAAAAAGGTACGTGCCTTGTTGACGGCACCTAAAACACCTGCATTGCCGAGCAGGAAACCCGCGCCCCTTTTTGTCCGTCATAATTGAATTGTTATGCCAAGATTTCTTCTGTTGGTAATATTTGCCTTCCGTGTCGGACGGTAAGGATGGAAATAGTTTTTGGATCAGCGCGATAAATTATTCTGTAGTTTCCAAAAATCAATTCCCTAATTTCTTTCCGATTAACTTCTGGCACTGTGCGCCCACTTGCTGGTGATGATTGAAGTTGCTCAACTTTAGAAAATATTGTTTCGACCCATTTTCTGGAAGCTGTGGGGGTGTCTTGGGCAATGTACTGGGCAATTTCTGTAACTCTTTCGATTGCAAGGGGTGACCAAATTATTTTCATTTGGTTATGCCCTTTAAAATCATTTCTTTTGCCTCATTATGGGCAATGCCAGCGCCATTTTCGATTTGGGACAGCGATGTTTGAATGTCTTGCAATAGTTCTATTTTTTCTTGCATGGCTTCATATTCACCAACATCCAGTAGAACAGCCGCACCTTTGCCATGCTGAGTGATTATTAATGGCCTTTTTGTATCATGTACCTGTTTTAAAAAGGATGCAATGCCAGTCCTGAATTCGGACATAGAGCGGATGTCTTGATCGATTTTTAATCTTTGCATAATGTACCTCCTGAAATTTTAGGTACATTATATCGTACAATGTATGGTGCGCGCAACCGTATCTTTTTTGTTGCGGCATAACGCCGAACTCAGGTGAGCTTGTGGAGCTTGAGGGGTCACGGAGCTTGAGGGGTCAAACCTTAACTATTAACTAAGCCATCGCGCCATGATTCGTTCATATCTTTTTTTCAACAAAGCATCTTCCTCCATCCTGGCGGTCAACCGTTTCCGGTTTAAGCAGAGGGCGGCACTGCTGATCCCGCCCAATTCCTTGCCAAGTTCCGCCAGCCCCATCTTCCGGGTCAGATTACGGCAGCAAAGTTCCAGAAAAACGCCTCGCGCCTCCCGGCATGCGGCCCGTGATTTATACAAGGCTGTTTCCGCCACCTCGTATTCGGCGGCCACTGCCGAGGCTATCTCGGATATCTCTTCCGGGCCGCGTCGAAAATCCTTTACGCCCGGCTGTTCCTTTTCGTCAAGCCCCTGTTTTTCGACAAACCGCTCGTACAGCCATTTCATGAAACCGTCGTCACCCAAAACGGTCTGCCCCTGAAGGTCGTCCCAGACCGCGACTTCCTCCTTCTTCCTGATGGGGTCTTCCACAAAAATCCGATAGCGGCGGCGGCAATCCCGGCTGTCTTTGCCGCCGATCATGCCGAGCACTTGGGAGTAGGTGACAAAATCCTGCTGCTTCTTTTGCGACACATAGCCGGGAAAACTGCTCCAGACATATTGTTGCAGCTCGGCCAGTTGCTCTTTTGCCGGCAGGTTGGCTATTTTATGAATGCGGATCGGATTGAGATGCAGATAGCGGGAAAGTTCCAAAAGGTACGTGTCGGCCTGGACAAGAATGGCCTTGTAGCGCCCCTGATAGAGGTGGCCGTTTCGATTATGTCGGCGGTTGAAATAAACGGTGTAGGTGGTGTTGAATCGCTGCATGAAGCGTTTCAGGTTGGCGTCCGGCGTTTTCAGCAACAGGTGGAAATGGTTGCTCATCAGCGCGTAGCCATGCAACTCAACCTGAAAACGGTCAAGATTGTCAGCGAGGATGACCAGGAACTTGCGGCGATCCCGGTCATCCCTGAAGATGTTCTGTCTTTCATTCCCCCGACTGGTCACATGGTACCAGGCATCAGGGTATTCTATGCGAATTGGCCGGGTCATGGATAGAACATAGCAGGTATATTGAGCGGGTCAATAGTTAATAGTTAAGGTTTGACCCCAATGCCCTTAATTACTGTTTTTGCATTCTGCTGACATATTGCTGAAGCGCTTCTCTGGAAACAAGCCAGTTCCGCTTGAGCTTGAACGCTGCTATGGTGCCGCGTCGCGCTAAAACATTGAGATATTCTTTGGAGTATGGGGATTCTTCAGCGGCTTCCGCCAAGGTGAGAAAACTTGAGACCAGGCCGGGAATCGCCTCAAAGTAAAGATACATCGTTCGCTCCATGGCGCGGGCAATGAGGATAATAAAATCGTCCACCTTGCCTCTGTGAGCTTTTTCAAGAGCATCATAATATTTGCGACGGTCATTTTTCAGGATGACGGCAGGGAAATACCCCTCTTGGAGCAGTATTAGATTCATCAGCAGTCTTGCTGTGCGACCATTGCCATCAACAAACGGATGAATGTCTACCAGGGAAAAATGAGCAAGAGCGGCTCGGGCAATCGGATGGTCGTGGGCCTTGGAGAGGTACTGACCGGCAAACTTTTCCATGAGTCTGCTGATATGCAAAGGGTCGGGAGGCGTGTGGGTTGAACCGGCGATTCGAACCTGAATATCACGATAGCGCCCGGCATATTTGGGATCAATTTCCTTTAAAACAATGGCATGAATTTCGCGGATGGTTCTCTCGCCGAGTGGCTCGTCTGTCTCGGCCAAATCCTCAACAAAATCAATGGCATCCCGGTGGTTGATTGCTTCAAGGTGTTCAATAAGTGATTTTCTGCCAATTGTCAGACCTTCCTGTAGAACAAGCCGGGTCTCTTTGATGGAAAGGGTGTTTCCCTCAATGGCGTTGGAGTTGTAAGTCCAGTCAATGACGATATTTTCCCGCAGACGATTCAGTACCGCGGCAGGCAATGGGCGCTGCCTGTCGATGATCCTTTTGCCCTCGTCAATCCGGGCGATGATATTCATTACACGATCGGATAGCATGTTATTATCTTTATCCGATCACGAAAGGTTGGTCAAGACTGGCATGATCGGATACTAGGATTTATTTTGCAACCGATCATGCCGACTTTTGTTGCCGACTGGTCACATGGTACCAGGCATCAGGGTATTCTGTGCGAATTGGACGGGCCATGGATAGAGCATAGCGGATATATCGAGTGGGTCAGTAGTTAATAGTTAAGGTTTGACCCCATGTTTGCATGTTGACCCCATGTTTGCATGTTTGACATGTTTGAGGTCATGTTTGAGGTGTTTGAGGGACTGATTCGTAATAGCTTCATTGTTTAATTCCTGTATGCGAACGCCTCGGTTGAGGGGCGCGGCCAATGAACATGCCGCGCAGCGCCGCCGACGTTCTCCGCGTCCCTCTCAAACCGTTTGTTCGGCAATTTGGTTATTTGATTTTTTGCCTAATATTGCCCATACAATGCAGGCAACCCATGCAATAAATGTCCACCCAAGAAAGATGGTTACAAAAGTAAGTGTTGTTCTTTTTTCTAATTTTCTGGAAAAGGCGATGAAAACTGGAATGAGGTATATGGCAACGATAAACAACAACTGAAATCCTAAACTCCATAATGAGTTGATCATGTTTAGGAAATTCTCAAGTAAAAACATGGATTACCCCTTGGCTATTGGTGGAGATATGAAAACAAACGACCCGAGAGTACTACGAGCAAAAAAACTAAGACTAGAATATGAGCTTTTAAAAATGCGGACTGAAAATGAAAACGGCATCAGAAGATCGTATCTTTTGGCAAAGTCCAACCTTGCATTTTTTCAGTCAGAACAAATCTTAAATCCTCATCGCTCATGCTTCGAACCTGAGACGGAGCCAGTGATATTTTTGAATGAGATAAAAATGAACGGCATCAATGCCTTTAAGTTCTTTGTATTTTTCTCTTTTTGCAATGTGGTCGCCGAAACGATTGAGAGAGTATTTCAGCTTTCCGGTGGTAACGCAAATTGTATTTGGCCGGGTTATTTGGCCGGGTTATTTGGCCGGGGTCAAACCTTAACTATTAACTGAGCGCCCGCGTCTCTCAAGTTGCAAAAAAGCAGGGTTTTCATCTCAGCAGGCGATAGTAATTACTTTTTATCGTAGCAAGCCGGTTCTTTCCTGACAATAAATAATCTCGCGAGGGGAGGTCATCCGTAGCTGTTAGTTAGGGTCGGAATCCAGCAGGAATGCATCTATATTTTCAGGGGTAATGACTGAAGTTTGCACTTCCGGGTAAGCATTTAAAAAGGTTTTAGGAAATCTAGCCTTCTTTTTCGGGCTCCATTTGAACTCCCAGGCAGATATTCTTTCCTGGTGCTGCTCGATGTAATCCACCTCCTGCTGCTGGGTGGTGCGCCAGAAATAACTATCCGCTGTCTTGCCCTGCATTGCCAGCAGCTTGATCCGTTCACTGACCAGAAAGTTCTCCCACAGTGCGCCGGTGTCGGTGCGTTGCCCAAGGGGCGTGAAATTGTTGATCACGGCGTTACGGATGCCGTTATCGAAAAAATAGATTTTTTTGCCTTTGCGAATCTCATTGCGGACATTGCGGCTGAATGACGGTAGCCGAAAGATGACGAACCCTTTTTCCAGTAGATCAATGTAACGCTCAACGGTCTGGCTGTCCGCCCCCACCAGCCGCCCGATTTCGGCATAGGAAACCTCGCTGCCGACTTGCAGGGCCAGGGCTTTGACCAGCTTGGCCAGCAGGGATGGCTTGTAGATGTTTTCCAGCATCAAAAGATCCTTGTAGAGATAACTCTCTGCCAGGAGTTTCAGCAGTTCTGCCTCCTGGCCGGGGGAGGTGACGATTTCGGGATAGTAGCCGTATTGCAGTCGGTGCTCAAGAAGCCGTTTTTCTTTAAGCAGACCATGGTGGTTAACCATTTCGGCAAAGCCCAGGGGGTGGAGCATGTACTGATATTTTCTACCGGTGAGTGGTTCGTTGACCCGGTTGGCAAGATCGAATGACGATGAACCGGTGGCAATCACCTGCACGTGTGGAATTTGATCGGTGATCAATTTCAGGGTGAGGCCGATATTTTCGATGCGCTGCGCTTCGTCAATAAAGATCAGGCGGCGGGAGCCGATCAGGACGTTGAGTCTGGTTGAAGTGGTGTTGGTCAGAAGATCACGGACATCACCCTCATCACCGTTCAAATAGAGCACCTCGTCACCATACTGCCGCAGGGCTTCTTGCATCAGGGTGGTTTTGCCCACCTGGCGGGCGCCGAACAGAATGATCGCCTTGCCGTTAAAAAAACGGCTGGTAATCTTGTCCAGGAGTATCCTTTTTATTATTTTATTCGATTTCATAATCTAGAAAATATAATAATAATAGACTTGAGTCAAATGTTATTATGGTTTGCGGGTGGCTTTTGAGAGTCAAAGAGCAGGCCACGTCACCTTAACTTCACTTGATTTTCTCGAAACTGTTTTATAAAGGGAGTTCCTGCCAGTCTTCATGCCCATTGCGGACACGAACGATCAACACATCGCTGTTTCGTTCAACTAAAAAGATGATCAGATGACTTCCGTAGGGATGTATCTGGACGGGAGGGATAGTTTCATCACGTTCTCTCGCCAGTTCGGGATTTTCCGAAAGGAGCTGGAAGATCTTTTCTATTTCGAAATGTTTTTTTTGCCTGCACTCCCCCAAGCAAGCGAACACTTGCGTGGAAGATGGCGTTAGTTTTCTCAACGGCTTTGCCGGTCAGGCGGAAGGTCATCGTTATGACTATCCGACAAACCGGGTACGGGCATCCTTCAGGATGTCGTCCATTGTCCGGCTGCTGGTGCCACTGTCCAGCCCTTCCGTCACCAGTAATTGCATGTGGGTAATTTTAGCCGCGCGCTCCTGATGCCGACGAATCAGGTCACGAACATAGTCGCTGGCATTACTGTAACGCCTGGTTCTGGCCTGCTTCTCAACCCATTGTTTCATCGAGTCGGGAAGCGATATATTCATTGTCGCCATGTCGACACCTCCATGGCTCACCATATCTTGTTTGACAATCTATGCCAAAATCAATCGTGTTCGCACTTAGCCGGGCGACGGCGTTCGCTTAATGTTCCCGCCCGAAACTACTTCCTGCCGTTTTCCTTTTCTTTGTTTCCTGCCTGCAGATAGGCAAAGATTCCCGCCAGCCCCATGATGTAGCCGATGCCGCCGAGGATGTCGTGCAGCCTGACCTTCTGTTCGTAGGCCTCGATCTGTTCCCGCAGGGGTCGGATGTTGTGCGCCACCGCCTGGTCGATCAGGGCGGCGAGATCGGCCGGTTCGGCGGTGGTCGGCGCTGGTGCCGGGGCCGCAGGGGGTGGTTCGGGCGCGGCCGTGGGCGCGGCGTGCGCCATGGTGGGCTTGGCTTGGTGTTGCGCCACGGCCGGCGCGGTTTGCTGCGCGCCGGCCGTGTTCGGGGCGGTCGGGAGTTCGGCGGCGGTGATCAGAAAGGTGGTGCGGTGGCCGTCGCCGGTATCCAGTTCAAAGCTCAGGTCGCTTCGTTTTTGTGGGGTATAGCTGAAGGCGCCGTTGGCGTCGGTTTTGGTTTCGCCGACCTTGTTGCCGCTGCCGTCGAATATTTCAACCGTGTTGTTCGGCAGCCGCACCCCGCCCGGCGCATAGGCATAGCCGGTCACCGCCTTGCCCTCCGCCATCGCGAAGAGTTTTATCTTGTGGGCCAGGGCCGGGGAGGCGAGCAGCAGCAGCGCCACGCCGAGCAACGGCAGCGGCCACACCGGAAGCCTCGCGGCCGGACCGGCCCGCGGCGCGGCGCG
>DHYT01000134.1:1851-10038 GCA_002415465.1 Desulfobulbaceae bacterium UBA5123 | reverse complement strand
GGCTCGTTCATGGACTACGCGCTGCCGCGCGCGGACGACTTGTGTGATTTCCGCGTCGCCAGCAACCCCGTGCCGACGCAGCTCAACCCGCTCGGCGCCAAGGGCGTCGGCGAGGCAGGCACGGTCGGCGCGCTCGCCTCGGCGATGAACGCGATCGTCGACGCGCTCGCCTCGGCGGGCGCGTCCGCCATCGACATGCCGGCGACGAGCGAACGCGTCTGGCGCGCGCTGCAGGCGCGCACCGATCGCTAGGCCGCGGAAAGATCGAGGCCATGCGCTTTCGCTTCCCGATCTTCGCGCTGCCGCCGCAGGCCGAGGCCCTGCGGCGCGAAGTGCGCGCTTTCCTCGAGGAGGAACGCGCCGCGGGCAAGTGGCGAGGGGGTGGCGATTTCGCCACGCACTACGACCCTGCGTTCTCGCGGCGCCTGGGTGCGCGTGGCTGGCTCGGCATGACCTGGCCGCGGCGGTACGGCGGCGGGGAGCGCAGCACGCTCGAGCGCCTCGTGCTGAGCGAGGAGCTGCTCGCCGCCAACGCGCCGGTCGCCGCGCACTGGATCGCCGACCGGCCGGGGGGGGCCCCCCCCCCCCCCCAGGAAAAGCCCCCCCCCACAAACCCCCCCACGGCGATCAAACCCGGCCCCCCCTTGGGATACGGCGGCGTGGTGGAAGGGATGGCCGCCCGCCTCAAGGAAGAGATGGCCCCGGCCGCCGTCAAGGTGATCGCCACCGGCGGCATGGCCGGCCTGATCGCCCCGCACGCCCCGTGCATCGAAGGGGTGGAACCGATGCTCACCCTGGAAGGATTGCGACTGATCCATGAACGCCACAACGCGTAACATCCTGCCCCCCCGCCTGCAACGCGGCGACACCATCGGCATCATCGCCCCGGCTGGCCCCATCCGCGACCAGGAGCGGTTTGCCGCCGGTGTCCGCTTGATCCGGGAGATGGGGTTTGAGGTCAGATTCGAACGCGACATAGAGCGCCGGGAAGGGTATCTGGCCGGCGGGGACGCCCGCCGGGCCGAGGAGTTCAACACCCTCTGGGCCGATCCGGAGATCAAGGCCCTCTTCGCCGCCCGGGGCGGCTACGGCTCGCTCAGGATCGCCGCCCATCTCGACATGGACCTGATCCGCGCCCATCCCAAGATCCTGGTGGGATTCAGCGATATCACCGTTCTGCTCTGCGCGGTGGGCAAGGACGCCGACCTGGTCACCTTTCACGGCCCCACCGTCTCCACCCTCGCCACCTGCGAACACGACTCGCTCACCCGCCTGTTCGACACCATTGCCAGCCCGCGCCCCCCGGAGCCGATCCGGCCGGAGCGGCTGGAGATCCTTGCCGACGGCAACGCCAAGGGACGGCTACTGGGCGGCAACCTGACCAACCTCTGTCATCTGGTGGGCACCCCGTACGAGCCCGACTGGCGTCAGTCGATTCTTTTCCTTGAGGATGTGGGGGAGGCGCCCTACCGGGTGGACAGGATGCTCACCCATCTGGCGGCGGCCGGGAAGCTTGCGGAGATCGCAGGCCTGCTGCTGGGGGAATTTACCGAATGCGGCGACACCGAGGCGATCTGGCGACGCGCCCTGGAACTGACCGGCGGCAAGATCCCGGCCTGGGGCAACTTCCCGGTGGGGCACGGCAAACACAACCTCACCCTGCCGGTGGGGCTTGCCGCCGAGATGGACTCAGGCCACGGCCGTCTGCAGTATAACGCCCTCTGCACCGCCGACCCGGCCTGACCTGCCTACGCCCCCGCGCCCCCGCCTCTCTCCTCGGCGATCAAGGCCGCCACCGCCGCCTGCAACCGCTCGGCCAGTTCGTGCTTCTGACTGACCTTGTAGCCGCTGGTCTCGATGGGCTCGCCGAGACGGATCACCACCTTGCCGGGCTTGGCCAGCAATCTCCCTTTCGGCAGGATGGCGTGGGTGCCGACAATGGCCAGGGGCACCACCGGCACCCCCGCCTTGATCGCCAGCACCATGGCCCCGGATTTGAACGGCAGCAGTTCGCCGTCGGCGCTTCGGGTGCCTTCCGGAAAGATGATCACCGAGGTGCCGGCCGCGATCCGCTGCGCCGCCTCGTCGAGGCTCTTCACCGCCGCCCGGCTGTGCGAACGGTCCACCGGGATATAGCCCACCCGCCGCATGGCCGCGCCGAACACCGGCACATCAAACAACTCCTTCTTGGCCAGCCAGCGAAAATCATGGCCCAGGCACCCCTGGAGCGCAAAGATATCAAACTGACTCTGATGGTTGCCGGCAAAGATATAGGGGTTGCCGTTCTTGAGCGACCCGCCCCCCTTGATGATGACGGCAGCACCGCTCACGGCGAGGAGTATCTTCGCCCAGAGGCGCGGAAAACGCTGGGCCGCCGAGGATGACATGCCGAAGAGCATGGTTCCCGCCAGCCCGGCGATACTGGTGATAATGGTCAGCACGGGGGCCAGAACCAGAAGGACCACTCCCCGCAACAGATGTCCGACATGCATGTTGTTGATTCCTGGGTACACAAGTATTGATGAGAACGTCGCCGCGTGCGCGGCCTCGCCGCAACGCCAGGCACGCCCAACCGGATACCGCATAACATACCAGATTCGCACATGATTGAAAGCCGGAAGTACAGGTTGCCAATTCCCGTCGCCCAAACGGCTCCCCTCTTCTCACCCGGCAATCAGAAACACCCCGGCGACCATCAATGCCCCGGCGACGAGATGGCGCGCCAACCCCTTCTCGTTGAACAGCCAGGCGCCATACAGGATGCCGAACAGCAGGCTGGTGCGCTTGACCGCGACCATATAGGCGACCTCGACCAGGATCACGGCGTAGAAATGGGTGAGGACCATGGCGGCCATGAAGATGCCGACAAAAAGGATCGCCCACGGGTGTCTGCAGATCGACTGCCAACTGCCGTCTCCCTTGCGGGCGAAAGTGAACCAGGCGACAACGCCGATCAAAAGAAAATAGAACGACCCCAGGAAAAGTGGCGGCGCATACGCGAGCATCGCCTTGCCCAGCACGGAATTGACGCTGTAGAGCGCGGCGGTGATCAGCATCAGCCGCGACCCCTCTTCCCTGACGATGGCCCTGAAAGGGGTCAGCAGGTTGCCCGCCCCGCCGGCGCTCTTCCCCTGATTCAACAGCCAGGCGCCGCTCACCACCAGCAGGATGCCGGCAAGGCCGGCCGGGCTCACGGTTTCGCCAAGGCCCAGATAGCCGGTGAGGATATTGAAGACCGGGGTAAAGGCGAGATACGGCAGGGTGTGCGAGAGGGGGGAGACGCGGATGGCCTTCATGTACAGCCACATGGCGAGGATCTCAATGGGAACGGCGATCACCAGCAACCCCCAGAACACCTGCGGCAGCTTCGGCCACGGCTCCACGAACCACAACGGGAGAAGCAGCACGCCGATGGAACCGAAGCGGATGATGGTCATCTCCCCGGCCCGGCAAGCCGAGAGGTAGCGCTTGGTAACGGTGTCGGCGGTGGCGAGACAGAAGGCGGAACAGAGGGAAAGAACAAGCCAGCTCATGGCGGGTATCCGGCGGCTGAGGGAAACGGGTTGCCTGCATGGGAAAACCGGCACAGGTTACCCGGTTTGGCCAGGCGCATCCAGGGCTGTTTTCCCCCTGACCGCCCGCGCGCAAAAATTTGCCCCGCCATCCATCGGCGCGGCAGGGCTGCATGCCCCCATCCCCCCTCAGACATCGTAACGAATAATCTTCTTCAGTATTTCGGCGAGATTTTCACGCTGGAGGCCGTCTTCGGCCCATGCCTGATTTTCTTTCGTCCAGCGCACATCCAGACGGGAACCGCTCGCGTCGATGACAACCTCGCCCTGCTGGGCATCGGCGGCATACAGAAAGGTTATGTTGGCAAGGTCCAGGTTGTGGGCCAACACCGCGTCCACCGCCTTGCCGAAACTGCGGCCGTGCGGGGCGATGATCGCCACCCGCAGCTGCCGCTGCTCTGCCGGATAGACCTCGAAAAACTCGATCTTTGCGAGTAATGCGGCGAGAAAATTGTGGGAATGGCGGCCAAGGATCAATTTCGTCAGGGCCCCGTCCTGGTATATTTCGTCGGTGGGCGAGATATGGGCCAGATAACCGAACCGGCCCGGATAAGAGATGGCTATCGCCGTGCAGCTAGCCACGCCGCTGGTGACGAGCAGCTTGCCGGCTTGCGCCCTGGCGAACTCATTCATATCCACGCGCTGCCGTGGGAATTCCTCAGGTCGCGGTCGCGCCACGGGCCGCGACGCTCGCGAAAGGTAGCGGAGAATCTCGCCCTGGAGAAAATTCTTATGCCTTTTGTAACATTCCGTAAGAACCTCATCCTCGTCTATCTCGGCGATGATGACCCAGGCAACGCCGAGGACCTCGAATCTTTCATAGGAACTGAAAACCCTTACCCCCCGATAATCCGTGATGATGCTGTCACCGGAATTCCTGCGAAGAGCCTCCCGCACCGCGACCGTATCCACCTTCTGCCGGAGGATGGTGCTGTCTTCCATGAAACGTGAGTCGGAAAGCATCAAACTTTCCTGGTTGACCAGATAAACCTCGCCGGTGCGCCCCATGGTGTCGCGGTCGGCCAGAATCTGGTTGGTGCTGTTGGTGGCGACCTGCAGAACGAACCAACCCAGATGACGCCCCTGCCCCTGCACGGAAACGGTAAAAAAGGCCGCCGGCTCATCGGAGGGCTGATAATAGCTGAACCCAACGAAATGCTCGTCGCCAGGCCGCTGCAATGCCTTTGCCAGGGGGTTGCCGGCGAGGGGCGCGGCAAAGAGACTGGTGTGGTAATCCCGCTCTTTCTTGACCGAATGAAAAACATAGCCGCCGGCATCGACAAAGAGGATGTCATAAAAATCGCCGTAAACGGTGGCGTACCGCTCGGCAACCTCATACTCCCGACTCGCGCCGTTTGCCCCCCGCTGCAGGGAGAAGAAACCGCGCACCATGACCGCATCATCGGTAATGCCCCGCGCCACCTCCCGTATCTCCTGAAAATGACGCTCGATTTCCTTGCGCTTGGCGTTCTTGATCGCGGCGAGGTCGGCAAAGGTTTGCTGCCTGATGCCGAGGCCGGAAACATCCCGTGACGTGAAAACGGCGTTACACCCGGCGGATGAGAGCAATACCCCCGCCCACAACAGCATGACAAGACTGCGACAATGCATTTTCCCTGATCTGCCCTTCATTCTCCCCCTGCTCCGTCATAATGGATTATTGCAGATGATTTTAAGTTGACCGCCACCGTACACGCAAGCGCTTTACGCATCGGCCCGCCTGACGCCCAAGCCGCCATCAACCCAACACCGTTGCCAGGATAAACGCAAAAACCGCCAATTAACAATCATCGCGCTCAAAAAAATGGCCAGCAAAACGAAACGCCCCGCTCGTCTACAAATGCACCCCGGCCGACCAACTCCGCGCGCCGCCCTTGCAGCACTTTCTTGACTTTTGCCCCGGATTGATGTTGGTTATTGTTGAGGGGCAGCATGATTTTGACATTTAAGCATCAACCGGCGGCGGTATCCTCACCGCTTCCGGCTGACGGACGTCCTTGCCCCCCCTCGGCCAGACTCCGGCAGTGATTCCAACTGAGACACACACACCATGAACACCACACGGCTGCACCGCTTCACCTCCCTTGCCGGGACCGGGTTCCTGCTCGCCGCCCTGCTTTTCAGCCTGGCAACATCGGCCACCGCCGACGAACTCTTCCCCGCATACGATTGCCTGAAACCGAACATCGCCTTCTGGGAGGACATATACAGCCGATACTCGCTGAACCAGGGCGTCATCCACGACAGCAAGAATCTCGCCGTTGTCTACGAGGTGATCGATCTGCTTAACGAAGGCGAACCCGACGCCATGAAGATCAACCGGGACCGCAGCAAGCAGGCGCAACAAAAATACCAGGCCATCCTGACCCGGCTGGCAACGGGTGGCCAACCCGCGACCTCCGAGGAAAAGCGTGTCCGCGCTCTGTTCGGCGACCACGCCGAAGCGCAGGATTTCCAGGCCGCCATCGACAATCTCCGCATGCAGCAAGGCCAGAAAGACCGCTTCCGCGAGGGCCTTATCCGGTCCGGCGCCTACCTTGAAACCATCCAGCAGACCTTCCGCAACCAGGGACTGCCGGAAGACCTCGCCTATCTGGCCCACGTCGAATCATCGTTCAATGTCAAGGCGTACAGCAAGTTCGGCGCCGCCGGCNNCGCCGGCATCTGGCAGTTTACCCGCTCCACCGGCAAGCGGTTCATGCAGATCGACTACACCGTTGACGAACGCCGCGACCCGTACCGCGCCACCGAGGCCGCCGCCACCTACCTGAATGAAAACTACCGGCGGCTCGGCAACTGGCCCCTGGCGCTCACCGCTTACAACCATGGCGCCAACGGCATGGCCCGGGCCAAGGAAAAGCACGGCAGCTACCCCGAGATCTTCGCGAACTACGAGAGCCCTCTTTTCGGTTTCGCCTCCCGCAATTTTTATTCGGAATTCCTTGCCGCCCGCCAGGTGGCGAAAAACTACCGCCGTTACTTCGGCGAGCTTCGCCTCGACCGCCCGCAGCCGTTCTACGAAGTCAAAATGGAAAACTATGCCTCACTGCCCGAGCTTGCCGACCATTTCCGGATCGATCTAGACACCATCGCCGAAATGAATCCGGCCCTGCGGCAACCCCTCTTCAACGGCCAGAAATTCGTGCCGCCCGGCTATCTGCTCCGCCTGCCGTCCCGTGGCGACCGCATGGCCACGCTGGCCAAGAACATGCCCAGCGACCTCTATCAGGAAAAACAGAAACCGAGCCGGTTCTACGAGGTCCGCAACGGCGACACCGCCGGGCTTATCGCCAGAAGACACGGCATCTCCCTCCAGGAATTGGCCCTGGCCAACCAGTTGAACGGTCAGACCACCGTGTATGTGGGCCAGAACCTGCGCATCCCGGCACAGGGCGAAACCATTGCGCCCCCGGCCAAGACGGTTACCGCCAAGGCCAAACCGGCCAAGGTGTCGCCACGCATCCTGACCGCCCGGAACGAGGAGCAGAAATCGCCGCCCGCCCCGGTGACCGTCGCCAAACCGACCGCCCCCACCCCGCCCAAAATCGCCAAGCCGGCGCCGTTGCCCAAAGCGACGGAGGTGCGGCTGGCCGCTATCCAACAACAGAAGGAACCGGAGTCCTTCCAGAAGATCGAAGCGGCGCCTGCCGGCACCGGTGGGGTGGTGGCCGTGCCGCCTGACCAGATCAACCCCGGGGTGGTCTACGGACATCTGAAGGTGGAGAAGGTCACCGGCAAGGGCAAGAACAGGCTGGGGACGATCCGGGTCGAGGCCGGCGAAACCCTGGGCCATTACGCCGAATGGCTCGGCGTTCGCGCCCAGGACCTGCGGCGGCTGAACGGCCTGCGGTTCGGCGCCACCCTGCATTTCGACCAGCAGCTGCGAATCCCGCTGGCCACCGTCAATCGCGATCAGTTCGAAGAACGCCGTTTCGAGTACCACAAGGAAATCGAGGAGGATTTCTTTGCCGCCTATCGTATCGAGGAGATGCGTAATTACCGGATCAAGAAAGGCGACAATATCTGGCTGCTGAGCAGCAATGAATTCGAGGTGCCGTTCTGGCTGCTCAAGAAATACAACACCGACAAGGACTTCGGCGGCCTGAAGCCTAATCAGCAACTGCTGGTGCCGGTGGTGGAGACAATCACCGACCGGCTCTCCTCCCCGCGCCGGCCGCCGTTGCCTTCCGGTTGACCGTCGCGGCTTGCCGCCGATCTAACCGCCTCCGCACGCCTGGGTCGCGCCTTCACCGACCCAGGCGGTGACAACGCCCCCACCCAAGGTGCCGGCCACCGCGATCAGCCCCTTGGGGNNTCCCCCGCCGGGCCCGGCGGTAATTTCATCCCCTCGCCGCACTTCCCTCTTGCGTTCTTCCTTTTTTCACTGTTTATTCAATGTAATTGACAAGATAGCAATCGGCTGAGGTCTTGCCGTACAACCTTTTGGGGGAGAGTACATGGAGAATCTCTTGGGAGTCGTTGACTCTATTGTCTGGGGCCCGGTCACCATCGTGCTGCTGGTCGGCACCGGCGTCCTGATGACCTTGCTGGTCCGCGCCATTCAGCTCCGCAAATTCCAATACGCCTGGCTCCTCATCTCCGGCAAGTTCGACAA
>DHYT01000134.1:0-1750 GCA_002415465.1 Desulfobulbaceae bacterium UBA5123 | reverse complement strand
ATCGGCAACATGGTGCAGGCCAATTCGGTGGCGGCGCCGCTGCTCACCGCCTTCGGCATCCCCAAGCTCGTCACCGGCCTGGTGATCGGGGTGCTGGTCTTTTCGGTGATTGTCGGCGGCATCAAGCGGATCGGCCAGGTGGCAAGCGCCCTGGTGCCGTTCATGGCGATCTTCTACGTCCTCGGCTCCCTGATCGTGATCCTCCGCAACTACGATGCGGTGCCGGCGGCCCTCGCCCTGATCTTCCATGACGCCTTCACCGGCACCGCCGCCTCCGGCGGCTTTGCCGGCGCCGCGGTGGCGCAGGCTATCCGGATGGGGGTGGCGCGGGGCGTCTTCTCCAACGAGGCGGGCCTGGGCTCCGCGCCCATCGCCCACGGCGCCGCCCAGACCGAGGAACCGGTTCGGGAAGGGCTGGTGGCGATGCTCGGCCCCTTTATCGACACCATCGTCATCTGCACCATGACCGCCCTGGTCATCGTCCTCACCGGCGCTTACAACTCCGGCCTGTCCGGGGCGGACCTCACCGCCCGCGCCTTCAACATGAGCATGCCGGTGCTGGGCGGGTACGTGGTCACCTTCGGGTTGACGACCTTTGCCTTCTCCACCGCCATCAGCTGGTCGTATTACGGCGACCGCTCGGTGGAATACCTGTTCGGCCCCAAGCTGGTCACCCCCTACCGAGTCCTCTACTGTTTGCTGCTGCCGGTGGGGGCGGTGGTTGAACTGAACACCGTCTGGACCATCTCCGACATCTTCAACGCCATGATGGCCTGGCCCAACCTGATCGGACTGCTCTGTCTCAGCGGGGTGGTGGTCAGAAGCACCAGGGAGTACTTCAACGATCCGGCCAGGGTCTATCCGGCCGGCACGAGATGACCCCCGTCGCCCCCACCGGCGACCGAACCATCAGGAGGCCTTGCCCATGCTCATCAGGAAAATCAGTGGCGGCTGGACCGGCGGCGTGATCGGAACCTTTGCCGCCGCCGGCGCGGTCTGGCTCGCGGGGCGGCTCGGGTTCACCTCCGTGCTCGGCATCAATCTCGCCCCCAAGCTCACCCCGGCCTTCCTGTACCCGCGCCTGGCCTGGGGCGGGGCGTGGGGGATGCTCTTCCTGCTGCCCCTGCTCAAGGATCAGCATCTGTTGCGCGGCATCCTCTTCAGCCTCGCGCCGACCCTGATGGTCTTCCTGAAATACGTTCCCGGCCTAGAAAAAAATCTTTTCGGCCTTTCGTTCGGCGCCATGCCGCCGGAGCTGATCTTGATAATTCATTTCGTCTGGGGTCTTGTTGCCGCCTTCTGGTACCGGGAAACCCTGCGTTAACTACTTTCGGGTGAAGACACCTTGCATCTGCACATGATTTTCGGCCTGATGGGCGGCCTCGGCCTCTTCCTGCTCGGCATGCGGCTGATGACCGACGGCCTGCGGCTGGCGGCCGGCAACACCCTCCGCACCATCATCGCCCGTTCCACCGGCACCGTATTCCGGGGGCTCCTTTCCGGCGCCTTCATCACCGCCCTGGTGCAGGCATCCAGCGCCCTGGTGGTGGCGTCCATCGGTTTCGTCAACGCCGGGCTGATGACCCTGAGCCAGGCGATCACCCTCATCTACGGCAGCAATGTCGGCACCACCATGACCGGCTGGCTGGTGGCGCTGGTGGGGCTGAAATTCAAAATCGAAGTGCTGGCGCTTCCGCTCATCGGCATCGGCATGGCCTTGCGCCTAAGCGGCAAGGGGCGCCGGCGCGGT
>DHYT01000211.1 GCA_002415465.1 Desulfobulbaceae bacterium UBA5123 | reverse complement strand
CGGGACCTATGTGGAGGTGGATTACACCATCGCCCCCACCGAGACGATTCAGGATCTGCTCGACGCCATCGAAGACAAGTTCGAGGCCGATGCCACCATTGATGATTCCGGACGTCTTGTCCTCCGTGATTGGGCGGCGGAAAGCACTTACGGCAGCGCCGGCAGCCAGTTGCAGGTTACCGATATCGACTATACCGGGCTTGACGCCATATTCGGACCCACCGATATCGCCTTTGAGCGGATCATCGGCTCCAGCCAGGAAGACGGCAGCAAGGTGGGCGGCACCGTGAGCACCATCTTCGAGACCGAGGCGCTGGCCTCCACCCAGTACGCCAACGCCTCCACCACCATCTTCCAGGATCAGAACGGCTATGCGGCCGGCTTCCTGCAGTCGGTATCCGTGGACACCGACGGCGTCATCACCGGCCATTACTCCAACGGCCAGGTGCTTGAGAAGGCGCAGGTGGCGTTGGCAAGCTTCAACAACCTGGCCGGGCTCAAGAAAGAGGGCGGCAATATCTTCCGCGAGACCACCGATTCCGGCGCGCCGGTTACCGGCGCCCCGGGCTCAAACGGCCTCGGTTCCATCGCCCCCAACGCCCTGGAGCAATCCAACGTCGACCTCGGCAACGAGTTCGTGAAATTGATCACCACCCAGCGCGGCTTCCAGGCCAACTCGAAGATCATCACCACCACCGACGAGATGCTGGCCGATCTGATCAACATCAAGCGTTAGCAGGTAGCATAACCACCTCCCTCCGAAGGGGGCCGGGCAGCCCGTATGGGTTGCCCGGTTTTTTTTGTGCGAGGGTGTTTTTTCTTGCCCGCCGCCGGGAATTGGCTTGCCATCCCGCCACGTTTTGATGGATCTTGAAAGAGGTCTTTGGGCATGATACGTTCGGGTTTGCAAAAAAGGAGGCAATATGCGGATTGATTGGGCCTATCTTCGCAAGGGTTGAACCTCCTGTCAGAGGGCTCGGGAGGTTCTTGAGCGAGGGCGGGTGGTTGTCGGCGAGGAGGTTGACGCCCGCGCGACGCGGCTGGGTGCCGCAGCGGCGTGGGCTCTGCTGCAAAACGCCAGCAGGATCACGGTCGCCAAGGGGAAGAGATACGCGACATGGGATCCGCAGCGGGACGACCGGGAGGATATCCTCAGGCAGGTGATGGGTCCGAGCGGGAATCTCCGTGCCCCGGCCTGTCGGGTTGGCACGGAATTCGTTGTCGGCTTTAATGCGGAATTGTACGGGAAATTTTTTCCTGGAAATTGAGAGGAGGGAGTCTGGGATGATGCGGAGAAGTTATCTGGTTGCGGCGGTTCTGGTCGGGTTCTTGTGTGTCGGCTGCGGCCGGGATGACAACAAGCAAGCGGGGCAGGAGGCGCCAAGCGCCCCGCCGGTGCAGGAGCAAGTGCAGGTGCAGCCGCCGGAGCAGATGTTTACGCAGGAGACGATGGACAAGATCAGTCAGGTTGCCGGCGGCCCCATCCTTGAGAAGGCGGAGAAGGACACCGGCGTGGTTGCCGACAAGGTTGCGGTCAAGGCCGAGGCGGCTCGGCAGCAGACCGGTGAGTTTGCCGCGGCGCTCAAGGAGGAGTCGTCGCCGGTGATGAAAAAAACCGGCGCCGCGCTCGTCGTCGCCGGTGAAAAGATGCAGCAGGCGGCGGTGGCGCTGAGCGCACCCGAGACCGTGGTAATCGACAACAAGAACGGCAAGGTTATCCTGCCGCATGGCCGGCATGGCAAGGCATTGGGTTGCGCCGCCTGCCATGGCGACAGGACGCCCGGCGCCATGGGGCTCGGGAAGGAGAAGGCGCATGCCCTTTGCAAGGGATGCCACAAAGAGAAGGAGAAGGGGCCGACAGGGTGCGCCGGCTGTCATGAGAAGAAAAAAACGGCGGCGGGAGTGGAGGGCTGCTGAAGCGTTGGGCGGGCTGCACGCATAAAAAAAAGCAGGGTCGTTCATCGACCCTGCTTTCTCCGGGAGTAGCCTCACTCAAAGTATACGTTGCGTTGTGGCCGCCGTTTTATTAGTAAGGTTAGGCACTCCCTCGTTAGAAATAGACTATCATTGCGTTGAGCGGGAAGTAAAGCGGCCGCGCCGAAAAAAATTGGATGTTTTTTGTAAATCCTTTTGTTTCAAGATGTTAACCACGTGTTTTTTTCTCCGCCCATCCGTACACGAATTGGGGGCATAAAGATGGAAAAGGTCGTGATTTTCGCTTTTGTCGGGGAACTGCCCTGTTTTGCCCATGCCTTGCTCAACGGTCTGGACATGCAGGAGCGGGGCTGGGATGTGAAACTGGTCATCGAGGGGGCCGCCACCCGGTTGATCAAGGAACTGGCCGAGCCGGACAAGCCGTTTGCATCGCTGTATGCCAAGGCGAGGAAGGCCGGCTTGATTGACGGCGTCTGCCGGGCCTGCGCCAAGATGATGGGGACGCTGGCGGCGGCCGAGGAGCAGGGCCTGCCGCTTCTTGACGACATGCACGGTCACCCCAGCATGGCCGGCTACAGCGAGGCAGGTTATCGGATCATCACCATGTGAAAGGGGATGGCAATGAATGTTGCGGTCATCAAGCCGCTGCTCTACTGGGGCGGGGTGGGTGTTTTTCTGTTTCTTGAATTGCGGGACGGCTACCGGCCGGACACGGTTTCCAAGCGTGAGCGCTGGCTCGCCAACCTGCCGCTTTCCATTTTGAACGGCGTTCTCTATCATGTTTTCTTTGCCGGCGCCATCACCATGCTGCTGGTGGCAACGGGCCGCGACGAGCATGGCCTGCTGAATCTCGTCGACATGCCGTTTCCCCTCAAGGTGGCCATCGGCGTTCTGCTGCTCGATTTCAGCATCTACCTCTGGCATCTGCTCAACCATGCGGTGCCGTTGCTTTGGCGTTTTCATCGCGTCCATCACTGCGACATGAACATGGACGTCTCCACCGCCAACCGCTTTCATCTCGGCGAGATTCTCCTTTCCGGGCTGGTGCGGCTGGCGGTGATCCAGGTTTTCGGGATCCCGATTTTTTCCTACCTGCTGTTCGAGATCCTGGTCAACCTTTCCATCCAGTTC
>DHYT01000168.1:6837-6964 GCA_002415465.1 Desulfobulbaceae bacterium UBA5123 | reverse complement strand
GGTATCCTGGGAACAGGAGTAGAGATTGTCGGTGACATAGGCGACGCTGGGCAGATTGCGGGCGTAATCGCGCACCGCCGGCACATCCACCACCCCGCCGATATTGATCCCGCAGTGGCAGACAAAG
>DHYT01000168.1:6371-6704 GCA_002415465.1 Desulfobulbaceae bacterium UBA5123 | reverse complement strand
TCCTTGGGGCCCTGAAAGGCGCCGATCACATAGACCCCCTCCCGGCTGGTGGCCAGGGGGGCATAGGAATCGGTGGCCGCAAACTGGTAAGGGTTCAACTCGATGCCGGCGGCCGCGGCCAGCTGCTCGGCATCCTCGGGCGCTTCAAGTCCCTGGGAAAGGACGACCATGTCGAATTTTTCGTAACAATGGCGGCCGGAATCCTCGACCCAGGTGAGGAGCAGGCCGCCATCGAAAACATCCTCCACCTTGGGCGGCCGGGCATAGATGACCCGAAAGTCGTTTTCGGCAATGGCCCGTTCCCTGGCAGCGTCAAAGCCCTTGCCGTGGGTG
>DHYT01000168.1:0-6321 GCA_002415465.1 Desulfobulbaceae bacterium UBA5123 | reverse complement strand
TGGCGTACATGCAGCAGACCGACGAGCAGTAGTTGTTGCCGCAGGTCTCGTCCCGGGAGCCGATGCATTGCAGAAAGGCGATCTTTTTGGGATGTTTCTCGTCGCTGACCCGGACGATCTCGCCGCCGGTGGGGCCGCTGGCGCACATCAGACGCTCATGCTCAAAGGCGGTGAGGACGTCGTCGAACCGCCCCCAGCCATAGGCGCGCAAGACCTCCTCGCTGACCCGACCGAAGCCGGGAGCGAGCACCACGCTCCCCACCGTGAGATCAAGGATCTTTTCCCGATCGTCAAAACGGATGGCGCCGGCCCGGCAGACCACCGCACAGAGGCCGCAACTCTGATGGTTCAGTTGCAGGCAGGTCTTGGCATCGATGTGATAACTGGTGGGCACCGCCTGGGAGTAATCGATATGGGCGGCATGGGTGGTGCGCAGGTCTTCGTTGTACTCATCGCCGATCTCCTTCAGGCAGTAAAGACTGCACTGACCGCAGCCGTTGCAGACCTCCTCGTCGATGTAACGGGGCTCTTTCTTCACCCTGGCGGTGAAGCTGCCCGGCCCGCCCTGCAGAGAGACCAGTTCGGCCTTGGTGAGGATCTCGATGTTAGCGTCCCGGCCCGCCTCCACCAGCTTGGGGGCCAGGATGCAGAGGGAGCAGTCGTTGGTGGGAAAGGTCTTGTCGAGGCGGGCCATCACCCCGCCGATGGCCGCGCTCTTTTCAACCAGATAGACCTTGTAGCCCAGGGCGGAGAGGTCGAGAGCGGCCTGAACGCCGGCGACACCGCCGCCGATCACCATTACTGCGCCGCTGATGTGAGGGTATGGATTTAAAGCTGGAGCATGCACGAGGATCTCCTCCTTCATGGTTCAGATTGCATTCTGCGCTTGGCGGCGTCATGCGTCCTGAAACCCTTGAAGAGGAAAACCCTCAGCTATGGAGGGAGATCAACAGAGGAGAATGAGAGGAAACGATGCGCCGATTGTTTGCACAACCCGGACCGGGCTGTTCGTCAAACGCAACGTTCAGTGTGATAAGTTAATGAAATTACGCATTTTCCATTTCTTTTGGTTATGGTTAACTCACTTTTGAGTGAGAATTACTACAAAAGAAATCCCGCCAAGTCAAACAGAAAAAAATCATTACTCAGCAAAAAAAAGGGGGCGTGGATCGAGGTGAAGCATGGCGAATCGACGGGCCTTGGTAGAAACCAAACGGGGTCAGGTCTTGCAAAACCACATCCCTGACAACCCCATCCCTTGCATCAAGGCCATTCTCAGCGGGACACCGCAAGGCTCCCAACCCGAATGTGGGTGGAGGGGTTATGCGGGGTGTCGACCCAGTCTCACCATGAACCGTTTGCGGAGATAATCGACACCGAAAATCAGTACTATCCCGAACCAGGCAAGGCCATAGATCGACAACGGCACCGGCCCGGTGTGGAGAATTTTCTGCATCGGCGCGAAATAGAGGGTGGCCCAGGAAAAAACCACCTGAATCATAATCCCGAGCAGCAGGAGTCTGTTGCGGCAGATCCCCTTGTCGAGTCCGGATCTTCTTGAAAAGCGCCGGCCAATCAGGTTGCCGATCTGCATCAGCAGGATGGTGGCAAGAGCGATACCCATTGCCGAACGGTAGAGAGGGTCTGACAGGGAGAGTTCCTGGCCGTAGGACCAGCCGCCGTCGGTCAAGACGTAAAAGAAGAGAAAGAGCGACCAGGCGCCCTCCAGCAGTCCCAGAAAGAGGTAGCTGTGAGCGATGAGGGCTGGGGTCAGCAGCGCCTGCTCCCGAGCGCGGGGAGGTTTGTGCATGGACTCCTTGTCCGGAGGCTCCTGCCCCAGGGCCATGGAGGGAATGATGTCCGTACCCAGGTCGATGGAAAGGATATGGATGACATTGAGGGCCAGTGGCACCGGCAAGAGAATGTAGAGCAGATAGGGCAATATTTCCGGTCCGTTGGAGACAAGCACGTAGTTGGTGAACTTCTTGATGTTTTCAAAAACGCATCGCCCCTCCTCGATGCCGGCGACAATGGAGGCGAAGTTGTCGTCGAGGAGGATGATCTGCGCCGATTCCCTGGCAACGTCGGTGCCTTGCCGGCCCATGGCGATGCCGACATCGGCGGCCTTCAGGGCCGGAGCGTCGTTGACCCCGTCACCGGTCATGGCAACCACCTTGCCCATCGCCTTGAGGGCGGCGACGATCTTCATCTTCTGTTCCGGGGTGGTGCGGGCGAAGACCCGAATTCCCTGCGAAAGCCTCGCCATCAGTTCCTCTTCCCTGAGGCGTGAAAGCTCTTCACCGGTCATCGCGCAGGCATGGGCAACCTCCCCGGCCGCGACGATGTTGCTCTTCCGGGCGATGGCGAGAGCGGTCTCCGGGTGGTCGCCGGTGATGAGGATCACATCGATGGACGCCCCATGGCACTTGCGCACCGCCGCAGGCACCTCGGGCCGGACCGGGTCCTCGATGCCGATCAGCCCGGCCAGGATGAGATCACTCTCAAGGGTTTCTTGTATGGCATCCGGGATTTCACCGGTCGTGGCAAGGCCATCCTCCAGCACCTTGAAGGCGACCACGATGACCCGCAGGCCGCGGGCCGCCATGGCGCGCATGGTCGCTTCCGCCCGCTCGAGGTTGACGTCATCGGCAGGCACGCTCCCCTCCCCCATTATCTCGCTCCCGTCCACGGCCACGGCGGCCAGCATGGGCCGCAGGGCCTCGAAGGCCCCCTTGACCGCAAAGACCTTTCCGCCTTGGCAGTCAACGATGCCGGCGGAGCGGCGCTTTGCCACGTCAAAGGCGAAATAGCGGATAAACTTTTTCTGTATCGCGGCCAAGACGCCGCCGGTTTCCGTGAATTTTTCCGCCACCGCCACATCCAGGGGATCTCCGGAGAGCCCGTTCTCGGTGGCGCGCACCTCGGAGGCGGCCAGGGCAAGGGTCAAGGTTTGGGTATAAAGGTTTGCGGCGACCGCGGCGCCGGTCAAGGGGTCGGTCACCTCGGTGATGCTGAGGCTGTTCATGGTAAGGGTGCCGGTCTTGTCCGAACAGACGACATGCACCGCCCCCAGGGCCTCCACCGCGTTCAGGCTCTTGACCAGTACGTTCTTTTTCGCCATCCGCAGGCTGCCCATGGCCAGGGAGAGGGTGAAGGTGGGCAGCAACCCCTCCGGCACGTTGGCGACGATAATCCCCATCATGAACACCAGGTTGACCCACAACGGCCTGCCGGTGACCACCCCGTAGGCGAAAAAAATGGCCCCCATGATCACCGCGATCACCGTCAGCACCCTGACCATGTGCGCGGTCTCCTGCTCCAGGGGGGACGGGGTTCGCTTGATCGCCTGGGAGAGGTGGGCCAGCTTGCCGAATTCCGTACGCAGGCCGGTGGCAAAGATGATCGCCTGCCCGGTGCCGCGCACGATGCTGCACCCGGCAAAAACGATGTTGTCGCTTTCAGTAAGGCGCTTATCGGAAGGCGCGGCCGTGAGGTTGACCGGGGTCGCCTCGCCGGTGAGCGGGGCGTTGTTCGCCATCAACCCTTCCGACTCGACGATCCGGGCGTCGGCGGTGATCCTGTCCCCCTCGGCGAGGAGCAGCAGGTCGCCGGGAACGATCTCCGCCGCAGGAACCTTGACGATGCGCCCCTCCCGCCTGACCTCGACGAGTTGGGGGAGAAACTTCTGCAAGGCCTCCATGGCCCGTTCCGCGCGATACTCCTGCATAAAGCTGAACAGGGCGTTGAGCAGGGCGACCCCGGCCAGCGCCCAACCGAGGATATCCATGCTCTCCTCGGGATTGATGGAATGGGCGCCGAAGCAGATGCCGGCGGAAACGATGAGAAGGATGGTGAAAAAATTGGTGAACTGCTTGACCAGCCCGCGCAGGGTCTTCCATCGGTCCGGCACCTCGAAGGTGTTTCTGCCGACATGGCGCAAACGCTCCTCGACCTCTGCGTCGGAAAGCCCCTCCGGCCTGCTGTGCAGCAGGGGGAATATCCTCTCCTTGGCAAGGTGCTGAATCTGCCGGCCGGGTCCGTTCATAACGCGCGGTAAATTCCTACGTCACAGGGGGTTTCGCGAAGGATCTGCTCGATCTTGTTGCCGTAAAAAAAACGGGAAGGCAGGTTGCGGTCCGAGGCGCCCATGATGATCATCTGGGCATGGAGTTGACTGGCCTGGATCAATATCTCCTTGACCCAATCATCGGACAGCGTTACCCGGCCGTCGATCTGGACGGCTGCCCCTCCCCCCTCACTTCGGAATTCATCCAGAATTTTTTTCAGATACGCGCCGCCCNNCGCCCCCCCCCCCCGCCGCAACCGCACGGCCCCGGCCTCGGTCATGTACTGAAACCAGAGGGAACTGACATGCATGACCCGGAGAAGATGTATCTTGTCGACGGAGGGGGCCATGAGTTGATAAAAACCCATCATCGCCGAGAGCCCCCTGGGATGGCCGGAGAGCGGGAAGAGGAGTTCGCGGGGCACCCCGAGCAGGCCGGGCTTGACCACCCGGATGGCCATCACGTTGAACTTTTTCCGCCGCAGCAGCAGCTCGGAGATGGTGCCGGCAAGAAACCCCCTGCCCCTCGAGTTGACCCTGGCGCCACAGATGCAAAGGTTTTCACTTCCCGGCGGAATCGCCTCAAGCAGCGATGTATAGACATTCTTCCGCAAGGGGTGCAGCGCTTTGACGAGCTCAACCCCCTCGGCCACGCATTCCTCCTCCACCGCCCGAATCTTGGCGGTGATCGCCTTCTCGGTATGCACGCCGTCCAGGATATGCACCAGGTGAATCTTCTTTTCCGAACCGTTGGCGGCCAGATGGAGGGCGTAGCGGGAAACCCAGTCGGCGTTGATGGAACCATCGTAGGCGAGGTGGATGTGGGGTTGCATGGCGTTGAGTGAGGCTCCGCACGTGGTTGGCAGCGAGGCGTTATCCCCTATGAAAAGGCCCTATCTCATTTAAGGGCCTACGGGTCGCCATGTCAACAGGAGCGGCAAGGGCGTTCGCCAAGGGTTGACTGGATCAAGGCAGCGCCGGGGTGGCGCTCAATAACCGACGTGACAGTCGCGGCAGAGTTCGGACCAGTCCATGCCGAAGCGGTCGCCAACCTTGACCTTGCGCAACAGATGGATGGTTGGTTCATCCGGGGCGCGGTGAAAATGGCAGGTGTTGCAGGTGATCTTGCCGTTGTGCAACGGCAGGGTTTGGGGGGCTTTGAAACGACTGCGATCCCAATCCTTGATATCCGAGGGATGGCGCATCTCAAGATGGGTCATGCCGATCCGGCAGCAGGAGTGACACATCTTGCAGGTTTCATCGATGGTTGGCTTGGTGTGAAAATACTGACCGGACTTCGCTTCTTCATCGCTGGGGACCCTGGTGTGGCAACTCAGGCACGGCTCGGGCTTGAGGTGCGGGTTGAGCGTTGCCCCGACGGCGGCGCCGACGCCACCCAACAGCATGACCAGAAACAAAAACAACCTACGCATGTGCATGGACGCAAACCTTCATGAGCCAAATCCTTCGATCAACCGCCCTTTTTTACCTCGCCATTCCTGCCGGAGATCAGGAAAATCCCGTAGCTTGCGCGCAGATTGGGGAGAAAGGAGACAATGTTGCCGGTATCGGCGTGATGATCGCTGTTGATCGCCGCCCCTTTTTCGATCCGAATCCCCATCCTGCGGGCAAAACGGTAAAAATCCCGAATGGTGATCACCCGGATGTTGGGGGTGTTGTACCATTCAAACGGCAACTGCTTGCTCACCGGCGCCTTGCCGGTCACCAGCAACTGTAGCCGATTTCGCCAATGGGCGAAATTGGGAAAACTGACGATCACCTGTTTGCCGATGCGCAGGAGTTCGGCGATCAGGGTATCGGGGGCATAGACCTGCTGCAGGGTCTGGCTGAGGATCACATAATCGAAGGCGTTGTCGGGATAATCCACCACCTCGGTGTTGAGATCGCCCTGCAACACCGTAAGGCCGCTGGCGATACACTGGGCGACCTTGTTCTCGCGGCTCTCGATGCCTGTGCCGCGGATGCCTTTCTCTTCCTTCAGGTAGTAGAGGAGGTTGCCCTCGCTGCAACCGAGGTCAAGCACCCTGGCGCCCGGCTCGATCCATGAGGCGATGACCTGCAGATCAAAACGCATGGCTTATGTCTCCTCCTGCCTGGCCTTGGCACGTTCTTCCCGCGCGACGCGGTCGAGAAACCCGCGCAACAGCTCGCTCAAACGCGGATTGGGGAGGAGGAATGCATCATGCCCCCACTCCGCCTCAATCTCGCAGAAGCTCACGTCCAGGCCGTTTTTT
>DHYT01000103.1 GCA_002415465.1 Desulfobulbaceae bacterium UBA5123 | reverse complement strand
TCGCCCTCGCGGTCGGGGTCGGGGGCAAGATAGATGGCGTCGGCCTTTTTTGCCGCCGCCTTCAGTTCGTTGATGATCTTGCCCTTGCCGCGGATGGTTTCGTACTGGGGGGCAAAATCGTGGTCCACGTCGACGCCGAGGGTGCGGACGGGCAGATCGCGGATATGGCCCACCGAGGCCTTGACCTCGAAAGCCTTGCCCAGATATTTCTGCAGCGTCCGCGCCTTGGCTGGAGACTCGACGATAATCAGTGATTTCGACATGTTTTATGCTGTCCGTGTTCTGCGTTATGGGCGCGTTGGCCGGCGCCCGTGGGTTTGTCGATGTTTCAAGCCTTGCGCTGGTAGAGTTTTCCCGGCAAGACCTCAATCAGGTCGGCCAGTTCCAGCAGGACCAGCTTTTCGTTGACCACCTTGGCGGCGAGGCCGGTGGCGACGATCAGGTCGTCGATGTTTTTTGGGTAGACATCCAGTGTCGCCAGCAGTGCATGACTCGCCCGGTCCAGGTCGGCCAGACCGGCCGCCGCTGGTGTCTGCTTTTCGTTTGCCGGAAGCGCGGCCGCAAAGGCCGGCAGTTCCGCCAGGATATCGTCAACGCTGTGGACCAGCTTGGCGCCTTCCTGTAAGAGACGGTGGGTTCCTTCGCTCTTGCCGGAATCGATCCGGCCCGGCATTGCAAAAACCTCCCGGCCCTGCTCCAGCGCAAGTTGCGCGGTGATCAGCGAACCGGAGTGCTTCGCCGCCTCGACGACCAGGACCCCCAAGGCAAGCCCGCTGATAATCCGGTTGCGGGCCGGGAAACGGAAGCTGTCCGGCGGCGTACCGGGCGGGTATTCGCTGATCAGGGCGCCGGTGGCGGCGATTTCTTCAAAAAGTTTGCGATTGCGGGGCGGGTAGACGATGTCCAGTCCGCATCCCAGCACCGCCACGGTTTTTCCAGCGGCCGCCAGCGCGCCGAGGTGGGCATTGCTGTCTATGCCGAGGGCGAGGCCGCTGATAATGGTAAGCCCCCGGAGGGCAAGATCCCTGGCAAAGCGTCCGGCCATCTGGAGGCCGTAGGTCGATGCCGCCCTCGCTCCGACCACGGCGATGCCGCCGCTGTTCAAAACCGCCGGCGAGCCTTTCAGGTAGAGGAGTACCGGCGGGTCGTGGATGGTCCGCAGTTGTTCGGGATACCCCGGATCATCCCAGCAAAGCAGGGCCTGGCCGGCGTTGTGCGTCGAGCGCAGCGTGGCTTCCGCGGCCCGGGCGGTTTCGGGGGTGCCGATGCCGGTCAGGCTCGTTTTACGGATACCCCCGACCCTGGCGAGTTCCGACGGCGGGGCCGCAAGCGCCTGCCCTGGAGTGCCGAAGTGTTCGACAAGCCTGCGGCAGCCGGCAGGGCCCAGCCCCGGCGTCAGGGAGAGGCGCAGCCAGTCTATGGTGCGTTGGTTATCGCTCAACGGTCAAGTTCTTTTATGTGTTGCCCCGGAGTAGGCCGCCTCGGATGCACCCGGTCCGCCAGGAAATCCAAAAGGGTTGGAGACTAGCAAGCCGGGGCGCGGCCTGTCAACCTCTTTCTGGTCTCCCTGAAAGGGAGCGGCGACGTGCCGGAAAAAGCGAAAGCAGGAGGGGCGTCGACGTGAAGACGTCTCGACACCTTCTCCTGCTTATTCTGGCCGTACCGATGTGTTGAGACGAAGGATGTGGCCGCCGGCGGGCGCTGGCGGCCACATCCGTTGATCGCGCTCAGTTGGTCAGGAAGCTGGTGAGCGGTTTGGTGCGGGTCGGGTGCTTGAGCTTCTTGAGCGCCTTGGCCTCGATCTGCCGAATCCGCTCCCTGGTGACCGAGAAGGTTTTCCCCACCTCCTCCAGGGTCAGATCCTCTTCCGCGTCGATGCCGAATCGCATCCGCAAAACCTTTTCCTCGCGCGGGGTGAGGGTTGCCAGCACGCTCCGCAGGCTCTGGCGCAGGCTTTCCTGCATGGTCGCCTCGTCCGGCGAGACGGCGTCGGTATCCTCGATGAAATCGCCCAGCGAGCTGTCTTCGCCGGTGCCGATGGGGGTCTCCAGCGAGATCGGGTCCTTGGCGATCTTGAGAATGGTGCGAACCTTTTCCACATCGATGTCGAGCATCTCGGCCATCTCTTCCGGCGCCGGTTCCCGGCCGGTTTCCCGCATGAATTCCTTGGAGCCCTTCATCAGCCGGTTGATGGTTTCGATCATGTGCACCGGGATGCGGATGGTCCGTCCCTGGTCGGCGATGGCCCGGTTGATCGCCTGTTTGATCCACCAGGTGGCGTAGGTGCTGAACTTGTTGCCGCGCCGGTACTCGAATTTCTCCACCGCCTTCATCAGGCCGATATTGCCTTCCTGGATGAGGTCGAGAAGTTGCAGCCCGCGGTTGGCGTATTTCTTGGCAACGCTGACCACCAGGCGGAGGTTGGAGCGCACCAGCTGGTCCTTGGCCTCCTGGCAGAGCGCTTCGCCTTCGGTCAGGCGGCTGAGAACCTTGCGCATGGTTTGATAATCGATGCCGGTTTTCGCCTCGCACCGTCTGGCCGGGCCGTTTTCGATGGTTTTTTCGCTGGTGTCGAGATCCTTCAGGAGTTCGCTTTGCTGTTTGAGCGAGAGGGCCATCTGGTCGGCCACCTCGTGGGTGCGGCTGAGCAGGCGACGGAGATACTTGGGCTGGAAGCGGTCTTCCGCAAAGAGGTGGGCGATGGCGGCCCGGTTGCGGCTGATGCGGATCATATTGGTTTTTCGCGTCCGCTTGTCCACCGGCGCCTGGAAGAGTTCGTCCCAGAGGGCGGCCCGTTCCTTGTCCAGGCGTCCTGCCTCGGCGACCTGCCGGAGGAACCGCTCTTTGCGTTTTTCCGTGGCGGCGCGATCGGTGTCGTCGCCGCCGCGAAGGATTTCGTTGACCCCCCGGTCGCCCTCCTTGACCTTGGTGGCCAGTTTTTTCAAGGTGATCAGGGGGGCCGGGACGGTGAGCAGGGCCTGCTGGATTATTTTCTCGCCCGCCTCGAGCTTCTTGGCGATTTCCACTTCCTCTTTCGGTTTCAACAGAGGCACCGCGCCCATCTCCCGCAGGTATACCTTGACCGGGTCGAGCTGATTGGCGTCTATTTTGGAGGCGGCGAAGTCGGCAAGGGAAGACTGGCGGCTGCGGCAGCGCCGTTCGCCGATGATCGAGGTGTCCTCTTCATCATCGTCCTGTTCCAGGGTCGGCTGGTCGTCATCTTCGAACAGGGAGGTGAGTTCCGCCTGTTCTTCGTCCAGTTCCAGGGGGATCTCTTCGTTGTCGAGAAAGTCCGGGCTGTCGAGATAGTCGACCGCCGCCGGAATTCTTCGCTTGCGCGGCGCCTTCGGCGCGGCGGGTGTCTTGCCTGTTGTCTTTTTGTTCGCCACCGGTGTTCTCCTTGTCGTTTGCATGCGGAAGGCGCGCCNNCGCCTCTTCAGGAGGCAAACCTTTGCTCAATGGCTCTCTTCTGTTCCATTAATTCCATGCATAAGGGGTGATTCTGGGACTGTTGCGCTTCACTGATGAGGCGGGTAAGCCTTTTCCGCTGGTTTTTGAGATTGGTCTGCTTGAGCCAGGCGATTTTTTCCTCTGCCTGCCGTTCTTTGTCCTCTTCGGAAAAAGAGGGNNTGCAGCGTGATGGTCGAGAGCGCCATCCCCAGGATCCCCAACCCGAAGACGAAGCGACCGAACGTCGGGCCGACTCCCGCCGAGCCGAGCAGTACGCCGACGTTCGCGGGCAGGATCTGTTCGGGGGCGGGAGGGGTGTCGCCACCGCTTATGGCGTGCAGGGCGTCTAGGATGGTCCGGGCCGCGGGATGGGTGATGAAGTCGTCGATGCCCGCGGCACGGAACCGTTGCAGGTATTCAGGGTAGAGGATCACGAATTCGATCAGTTGCCGCTGGATAATGGGAAGCGGACCTGCCTTGGAACCCTGCTCCGGGGCGGGGGCTTTTGTCGCTGGAGCGGCGGCGGCCGGCGGCCGGTAGGCGGTGAGCATTTCGTCGGCGGTGACGCCGAGCTGTTCGCTGAAATGGGCGACAAAGATCTTGCGTTGCAACTGATCGGTGATGGCCTCGATAATCGGCTTGAGTTCCTGGACGATTTTGCCCTTGCCCTCCACGGTCAGCCCGTGTTGTTCGACCAACTGGCGGAAAACGAAATCAGCCAGCGAGGCGGCGTTGTCGACCAGTCGGGTTAATCCCTCGGCGCCGAATTCGCGGACAAAGGTATCCGGGTCATGGTCGTCGGGCAGGGTGGCGATGCGGGCCGCCATGTGTTCGCTCAGGAAAATGGGCACCGAGCGCATGGCGGCCTTCAGCCCGGCGGCATCGCCGTCAAAGAGCAGAACCGCTTCGTCGGCATACCCTTTCAGGTTGCGGAGATGCTCCTTGGTGAGGGCGGTGCCGAGGGGGGCGGCCACATTGGCGATGCCGTGGGTCACCAGGGCGATGAGGTCGAAATTGCCTTCCACCAGCAGGCATTGACGTTTGTCGCGGATGGCCTGCCGGTTCTGGAAGAGGCCGAACAGGGTGCGGCCCTTGTCGAAAAGCGGCGTTTCCGGGGAATTGAGATATTTGGGCTGGCCGTCGCCAAGGATGCGGCCGCCGAAGGCGATGATCCTGCCGGTTGGGCTGAAGATGGGGAAGAGGACGCGGTTGCGGAAGCGGTCGTAGAAGCCGCCCTGCTCCTTCCTGACCAGCAGGCCGGCCTTTTCGGCCGCGGCAAGGTTCGCCGGCGCGCCGAGCTCTTTGGCCAGGGTATCCCAGCGGTCCGGGGCGAAACCGAGTTTGAAGGCGGCGATCACCTCGGCGGGAATGCCCCGTTCTTGAAGGTATCGCCGGGCCGGTTCCGCCTCGGGGCTGTCGATGAGCAGCCGGTGATAGAGTTCGGCCGCCTGTTCGGAAACCCGGTACAGCGCTTCCCGCTGTTTGAGCTGCGCCTGTTCCTCGACGCTCATGGCCTTTTCAGGCAGGGTGATCTGGTAACGCTTGGCGAGATCCTGCAGCGCCTCCGGGAAGGTGAGGCGGTGGTATTTCATCATGAAGGTCAGGACGTCGCCGCCTTCGCCGCAACCAAAGCAGTGGAAGGTGCGTCGTTCGGGGCTGACCAGGAAGGAGGGGGTTTTTTCGGCATGGAAGGGGCAGCAGCCCTTGAGGTTGGCCCCGCTCCGCTGCAGGGTCACGCACTCGCCGATGATGGCGACGATATCCGCCGCATCCTTGACCAGCTGGACCGTGTTGTCTTTTGCCTGTAATGCGGTCAATGGCCGATTCCTTGCCAGCAAAAAGAGAGATGCATTACCGAGGGTGAAACGTTATAATTTAGCCTTGCAAAACGTTTACACCGTATAAAAAAGATACCGCCAGTTTGGAACTTCTAGCTTATCTACGTAAAATGTCAAGCAAAAACTTGTCAGGCGGCCGGGGTGGAATCCGTAATGAAAATGAATTCCGTTCCGGATTGTTGTTGCCCTGATCGGCAGGGCGGTTCTTTCGGGGTGGATGCATGAGCGGCCGCGGGGCTGATTGCCGGGGAAAGAGGGACTGATGGACGCGGATATCGCCAGGGTTCTCAGCTACGAGATCAGAAAGGAAGTGGCGGACCGTTATTTCGGCTTTCGGAAGCTGATCGAGGAGGACAGCCAGGATTTGCAGCGCAAGATGCAGCTGCAGTCGCGCACCGCCGAGCAGGCTGTCGGCCATGCCCTTACCAGGGTGTATATCCTTCTGGGCGACGAGGCGTTGATCCATGATTTCCTGCAACTGATCGGCCTTGAGGAGCGGATTTTTTATGATCCCTATCTCCTTGAGTCGCCGACGTTGCGCGCCAGGGCGCTTGCCGGGATGCGCGCCCACGGGTTCACCCGCGCCGGCCGGTTTACCAATCTCATTCTGGACAGTTACCAGCTGCTGGAGGAGAGTGTCACGGTGTACCGCGAGCGCTTTGGCGAGCTTGAGGACAGCCTCGAAACCATCAAGGAAGAGATCAAGATTTTTTATAAAAAGAACGATCTCGGCAATATCATGCAGTTTTTCCGCGCCATGGACGGGGGCGGCGATGGCCCCCTGTACGGCGAGATTCAGGGTGGCGCCGCCGACAAGTTGGAGGCGACGATGCGGATCGAGCCGCCATCGCCCATCGAACACAGCCTGCCGATCTTTCCGCCCCTGATGCCGTTGGCGTCCGTCAAGAAACAACTCAAGCGGCTGGCGGAGCGCGCCTTTCTTCTGCACCGGGGCTGATTTCGCGGTGGAAAATTCGTGATTTCGCGGTGGTGGCGGGGTATAGTTGCGTCTGGTTTTGTTGACACGGTCAGATTGTCGGCGGTGACCGCTGGGGCGGCCCGCCGTTACTTTTTCAGCGCTTGCGAGCAAGGAATCAAACGATGCTTAACCGCTATCATCAGGAAGAGGCCCAGGCCTTTATCGACAGTCATCCCGGCATGCATCCCGATCTGGCCATGCGGGTCTATACCTCGCGGCTGATCGGCTGCGAGTCGGAGCTTGTCCTGCACGGCGGCGGCAACACCTCGGTGAAGGCCACGGTCGACAACCTGTTCGGCGAGCCCATGGAGGTTCTCTTCATCAAGGGCAGCGGCTGGGATCTCGCCACCATCGAGGCGGCCGGCTTTCCGGGCCTGGATCTCGCCTATCTCCGCAGGTTGCGGCGGCTGGAGAGCCTCGGCGACGAGGAGATGGTCAACCAGTTCCGCACCCATCTGCTGGATGCGTCTTCGCCCAACCCCTCCATCGAAACCCTGGTGCACGCATTTTTGCCCCATCGTTTTATCGATCATACCCATGCCGACGCCATCGTCACCCTCACCAACCAGCCCGAGGCCGATCGGCTGTTGCGGGAGGCACTGGGTGACAAGATCGGCATCCTCCCCTTTATCATGCCCGGCTTTCCCCTTGCCAAGGCAATGGCCGAGTTGCTGGAGCGGCAGCCGGAGATGGAGTATCTGATTCTCAAGAATCACGGCATCTTCACCTTCGGCGACACCGGTCGGCAAGCCTATGACCGGATGATCGAGGCGGTGAGCCGGGCGGAGTGTTATATCGCGACGGCCTTGACCGCGCAGGGTTCGCCGCGCGGGCGGGTGATGCCGGCGGTGGACGGCGCGGTGGTGCTGCCGATGCTGCGCGGCGCGCTTGCCCTGCCCGGCGACTTGCGGCCGCAGCGTGTCTGCCTGCACCTGCGGCGCACCGAGGCGGTTTTGGCGCAACTTGCCCGACCGGACGCCGAGACGCTCTTTTCCACCGGCGTCCTCACCCCGGATCATGTGATCCGGGTGAAGAACCATCCCCTCTTTCTCGATTGCGCGGCCGTCACGGATGAAGATGCGCTGCGCGAGATGATTGCAAACGCGGTCCGGGCGTATGGGGAACGTTATAACCGGTATTTCGACGAGCAGGTTGCGGCGCGGTCCGGGACCTATACCCGGCTCGATGCCCTGCCGCGGGTGGTCCTGATCCCGGGCCTCGGCATCGTCGGGGTCGGGACAAGCGGCAAGGCGGCGGGGGTGGCGGCGGATATCGCCGAGCACACCCTGGCCGCCAAGATCGGGGCCGCCGCGGTCGGGAGCTATCGGGAGCTTGACGCCGGCTTAATCTTTGCCATGGAGTACTGGAGCCTCGAGCAGGCCAAGCTCGGCAAGGGCAAGCCGTTGCCTCTCGCCGGCAAGGCGGCGCTGGTGACCGGCGGCGGGGGCGCCATCGCGGTGGGGATCGGCCGGCAGTTGCTGGCGGCGGGTGCTCGGGTTTTCCTGACCGATATTGACGCGAAACGCCTTGCGGTCGTGCAGCAGGGGCTGGCGGCACGGTTTGGTGGGGAGCGGGTGAGCGCGCTGGTGATGGATGTCACCGATGCCGCCTCGGTGGCGGCCGGGATGCGGCAGGTTATCGAGGCGGTGGGCGGCCTTGATATCCTGGTCCCCAATGCCGGCATCGCGCATGTCGCAACCCTTGCCGAACTCGATGAAAACAGGTTCCGGCAGGTGCTGGAGGTGAATCTGGTCGGCGTTTTCCAGGTGATCAAGGCGGCGGTGCCCATTTTCAAGCGGCAGGGGACGGGCGGCCATGTCATCATCAACAGTTCCAAGAACGTTTTTGACCCAGGCGCGGCTTTCGGCGCTTACAGCGCCTCCAAGGCGGGCGCGCACCAACTGGGCAAGATTGCCGCCCTGGAGCTTGCCGGGATCGGCGTCCGGGTCAATATGATCAACCCGGACGCGGTTTTTGATGCCGAGGAGGTCAGTTCCGGACTCTGGGATGTGATCGGGCCGGACCGGATGCGGTCACGAAACCTTGACCCGGCCGGGCTGAAGGAATATTATCGGCAGCGGAATCTGCTGAAAACCGAGGTTCTGGCCGACCATGTCGGCAATGCGGTGGTTTTTTTCGCCTCGGAGCAGACCCCCACCACCGGCGCCACCCTGCCGGTGGATGGGGGCATCGCCGCCGCCTTTCCACGTTGATTCATTTGAGGGACGAGATATGGCAGAGATAAAGAGTACCATGGAAAAGGTCATGGAGCGGCTCGCGGCGATGGACATCGCCGCCGCCCCGGACGAACTGCTGGCCGACGAGAAGAAGAAAGAGGGCATGCGCCTTGCCGCCGCCTTCCTGCGCGGCGAGGAGGTGGATCTGGCCGGTCTCCTCGCCGATCAGTCGGAAGCGGTAAGGAGGGCGCTGGTTGCGGGGCAGGTGCAGGCCTTGCTGCGCAATATCGTCCTGCCCCGTGAGGAGGCGCAGCAGAAGCAGGCGGAGCGGGCGATGCTCGGGTTGCTCACCGTGGGACACGCCGATGCCGAACTTACGCAGGTTTTCGGCGAGCTGAAGACGGTGCTTGATCGTTACCTGGGGCAGCGGAATCAGATCCGGCAGCAGCTGCAGGATTATTTCTCACAGCAGCTGGGGCAGTTGCAGGCGAAGGGCGGGATGGGGATGAAGATCCGGCCGGAGCAGCATCCGAAATACCAGGAAGAGTGGCAGCGCGCCATGGGAGAGCTCGATAATCAATATGGGCGGGCGCTCGTGCAGTACAAGGAACTGGTGCAAAAGCGGTTGACGATGTAGGATGGAATCAATGTCGCAGACTGGGGAGGCCTTGGAATGGAAATCATAATCTTGCTCGATCTTGCCGAAACAGACGCCGCCGACCATCCGACCATCGCCAAGCGTTTTCAGGACTGGTATGCCGAGGGGGCCGAGGTTCGCTATGACAAGTATTGTTTTGGCGCCCTCACCCCCCTTGAACCGCCGGTCCGTTATCGGGTCGATCTGGGGCAGGTGGATGCGATGACCTCCATCCGTGACCTGCACGCCCGATTGCATCGGTTCGGGGTCAAGGTGTTTGTCCATTTTCTTCATTAGTGCCAAAAGGGGCGTTGCTGTGACCAAGACCGATTCCCCCCTCGCCGCGATCCGGCGCACCCTCCGGCGTCGCAAGCTTGACGCCTTGCTCGTCGGTCAGCCCCAGAACCGGCGGTACTTGAGCGGCTACCGCGCCGCCGACACCTCGATCAACGAAAGCTCAGGGGTGTTGCTGATCCCGGCCGCGGGCGATCCCTTTCTCTTTACCGATTCGCGGTTTGATCTGCAGGCCGCTGCCGAGGCGACGGGGTTCGAGGTGCGCCTCTATCCCCGTGGGCTCCTCGCTCTGCTCGAAACGATGTTGCCAAGGCTCGGGGTTCGGCGACTTGCCTTCGAGAGTCATTATCTGCTCCATGCCACCTTTCAAAAACTGGCCAAGATGGCTGCCCGGCAGCGGGTTGAGCTGGTGCCGTTCACCGATTTGGTGGAAAGGCTGCGGGTACGCAAAAACGCGGCTGAATTGGCGGCGATCGAGCAATCGGTGCGGCTCAACGAAGAGGTCTTTCGGGAGATCCACCAGGGACTGCGGCCGGGGATGAGCGAACGGCAGGTGGCGCATGCGATTGAAAATTGCATGCGCCGGAAGGGCGCGTCCGGGCCGAGTTTTGACACCATGGTCGCCTCCGGCCCCAACGGCGCCTTGCCACATGCCGTGCCCTCGGAGCGGTTGCTGCGCGAGGGGGAGCCTGTCGTCATCGACATGGGGCTGGTGCTTGCCGGTTATTGTTCGGACATGACGCGGACCGTGGTGCTGGGAACCCCTGACGAAAAGACCGTCAGCCTGATCCGGCTGGTGAGGAAGGCGCAACTTGCCGGGCTGGCCGCGCTCAAGGCCGGGGTGACCGGTCGGGAGGTGGATCGGGCCGCCCGGACGATCATCGTTGGCGGTGGTTACGGCGATCGATTCGGTCACGGCCTGGGCCACGGGGTCGGTTTGGCCGTTCATGAAGCGCCTTCTCTCAACAAGCGGTACCACCGCAGGCTTGCGGCAGGCATGGTGGTCACCGTCGAGCCCGGTGTCTATCTGCCCGCCTGGGGCGGAATCCGTCTCGAAAACATGGCCGTGGTCACCGACAACGGCCATCGTCTTCTAAATCGCGATACCACCTTTTTGGACATCTAGGTCGCCGACCGGCGTTGTTGCGCCTCTTTGGGCCGGTTTGCCGGTTTTTGCGATGCATTCCATGGCCCCCGAAGGGGGAATCATTCTTGGATTATTTACTGTTTTATGATTATAATAACGTAGGGAATTATGCGGTTTTGTTACCCCGGAGGGCTTACGAGAGTTCCTTGTTATGCTAGCGATAAATTATATAATCGAATCGTCCATGGGTAGTTCCCTTCTTTTGTATTTTGTCATTATCCCGGTTGTATTTCTTTTTCCCTTCCTTGTCGTGCCCGACGACGCTTGCGCAAACGTCAAGGGTGTCTGCAGTAATTGCCATACCATGCATAACAGCCAGAACAATGCCCCGGTCTATGCGGATGGGCCGGTGGGGAATCTGCTGAGAAATGATTGTGTCGGCTGCCATTCAAGCGACACGGCGGAAACAAAGGTGACCAACGGCAGCACGATCATTCCCATTGTCTTTAATACCTCCAACGGGACGCCGCCCGCGGTCCCCTTGGCGGGCGGCAATTTTTACTGGGTGGAGTTCGCCGGCGACAATTACGGCCATAATGTTCTCGGCATTTCCGATGCGGATCTGACCTTGTCCGCCGCTCCAGGCTCAACCGGTTGCGCGAACAGCTGCCACACCTCGTTGGCGGTGGACACGCCGGGGAACGGGTGTACGGGGTGCCATAACAGCGTGAAACATCACGGCACCGATCCGGGGGATGGGAACCCGGAAACGGCCGACAGCGGCTGGTACCGGTTTTTAAGCGCCCCCGCCAACCATGGCGGCATGGGCGGTGCGCCGGTGGCCGGTATTGAGGATGCCGACTGGGAGTATACCGCCGGCGCGAATGATCATAATGTTTACTACAAGGGCACCGGCTCTGATTTCGAGGCGCCGCAGTCCATCGGCAAGTTTTGCGCCGGTTGCCATGCAGCCTTTCATTCGCCAGGTTTTGCGGGGGTGTGGGAGGATAACGGCGGCGGAACCGATCCGTGGCTCAGACATCCCACCGATTATGCGATCCCCAGTTCTGGTGAGTACGCGGCGATTGTCGGCACGGCGTATGATCCGTCGGTGCCGGTGGGCAAGCCCGTTCCACTCGTCGCCCCGGAGGATCTTTCGGTTGTCAAGTCCGGCGATGTGGTGATGTGTCTGTCCTGCCATCGGGCGCATGGCAGTCCTTATCCTCACATGCTCCGGTGGAACAGCGACACGATAAGAACCGGCGCCACGGGGGCGGCGGTTGGGACCGGCTGCTTCAAATGTCATTCCGCGAAGGATGGTGCGTGAGTTGTGAATGACATGCCGCATGAACAGGAAGAGGCGGAGAAGATGAAGCGTAAAACAGGATTACTCCTTGTTGCTGTCATCGGTTTCTTCTGCTCGGTTTGGGCGAGCGTCGGCGTGCTTCATGCCGCGACGATGCCGGCCTATACGTGGTTGCGTGCCATATCGACGGCATCGCCAGCGTCCGTGGCGCTTGACCGGGATGACAAGGTGTATGTGGCGGATTCCGTCAAGAATTCGGTCAGGGTCTACAGCAGCACCGGGGCGGTCCTTGGCGAAATAACCGGTCTCGGCAGGCCGATCAGCGTTGCGGTCGACGCCAACGGCCGGATCTATGTCGGTAATGATGCAACCGACAGCGTGAAGGTCTTCGGCCCGGATTTGAGCCTTCTCTTCAGCCTCGGCCGGGGGGACGGTGAGGTTGCGAAACCGGCCAGCATCGCGGTAGACGGCTTGGGCTCGGTCTATGTTGTCGATAACGCCGTCGACAAGGTGAAGGTTTACAGCCCCGCCGGGGTTTTGCGGTTCACCTTTGGCGGCTCCGGGAGTACCAACGGACTTTTCCATTCCCCCATGGGGGTCGCCGTCAACGAGGTCTCCCAGGAGATTCTGGTGGTTGACCGGCAGGTGATAACGGCGGGCGGCGGCCTCACCGAGGGCGGCCGGGTTCAGATCTTCACCATGAACGGCGTATACAAGTCGAGTTTCGGCAAGCCTTCAGGAACGTATCTGACCTATGCCAGCAATGCCGGTGAAATGAAAAATGTGGGTATGCTGGCGAAGCCGATGGGTCTGACGGTTGACAGCCTCGGCCGTGTCTATGTCACGGACACCTATTACAATGTCGTGCAGGTGTATGACCGCACCGGCGTCCATCTCGGAATCATCGCCAATGCGGCCAATCCTCTGCGCACCCCGGTGGCGGTGGCGGTGAGCCCGGTCTCGGATCGGCTGTATGTCGCCTCGCTGTCCGGTGGCGATGTGGCTGTTTTCGGCTCGGGCGGGGGGCATACGATAACCGCGACCGCCAGTGCGGGCGGCGCCATCTCGCCGGCCGGCTCCATAGGTGTCGAGCATGGCGAGAAGGTCTCTTTCGCGTTGGCGGCGGATACGGGGTGCCATCTGGTACGGGTGACGGTGGACGGGGTCGCCCAGGACATCGTGTTGCCGGAAATAGAGCTGATTGCCCTGGCCGATCATGTGGTGCACGCCGAGTTTGCTCCCGACACCTTTTCCTTCGCGGAACGTCCAAGCAGCGACGGCGATGTGACCTTTTCCGCTGGGGCCTCGGTACCCTTTGGCGCCGCACAGACCGTCACCGTTACCCCCAAATCCGGCTATCATCTGGTGGATCTGTTTGTTGACGGCGTTTCGGTTTGGGGCCAGTTAGTCGGCAACAGCTATACCTTTGCCAATGTAACGGCCGCGCATACGGTCGAACCGGTTTTTGCCGCTGATCCGGACGTTGTTCTCAATATTCTCAAGGCCGGCAATTATCGGGAGGGAGATGTATTCACCTACCCCATCCTCGCCGACGGCGGCGAGGAGGTCTTTCAGGTGACGGGGGGTTCCTCCGGTGTTTACAACTGGTTTGTTTTTGATGCCGCCGGGAATCCCGTCTGGTGGTATTACGCCACCGGCAATACCTTCACGGTGCCGGTTGATGAGTTGTTCGCCAACGGCGCCGGCGTCTATACGGTGGAGGTTGAGGATCGCTACGACCAGGAACTGGCCCCGGCATTCTTGCATGTCAGGGTGCCGATGCGGATCAGTCCGAAGTTCGCCAACCATGCGGACACCGACGGCAGCGTGGAATATACGGTCACCGGCGCGGATGGTGTTTTTGCCTGGACATTGCTCACCGAGGACGGGCAGGTCATCAACGCCCCGGTTTTCGGCACGCTCGGGGGGAGCAGCGCGGCGGTCAATATCCTTACCCTGACGCCGGGGCTTGCCGGTGTCACCTCCTTCCAGGTGCGGGCGCGCATCGCCGATCCGGTATTGGCCGCGGCGGGGCTCGATTCGGTTATTGCCGGGCCGCAGGTGGTGATGCCGATGCGGCAGATTGCGGTGCAGGTCAAGAGCGGCGCAACCGCCTTGACAGGCGCAGTCGTCACCGCGGTACATGATCAATCTTGTTCGGCGGTTGCGAATGCGAGCGGCACCGCAACCCTGCCGGCCTTGCCCGCCACCGGCGCGACGTATTCATTTGCGGTGCGGAAGGCGGGGTATCTGCCGGTTGTTGTCGCCACCGATGACCTGTATACCCCGCTGGTCGTAACCCTGGACGCCATCGCAAGTCCGGCGGTGATTTCCGGTTCGGTTGCCCCTGTCGGGCCGGAAACCAGGGTCATGCTCCTGCGGGGTGACAATACCGGCGTCCTTGATAGTCACGGGAATCAGGTGCAGGTGCTGGCGGATCCGGCAAGCGGCGCCTATTCGCTTGCCTTTGATACCCTCGTCGCCGGCGGCGGGCCGTATCAGGTGGCGGCAAGGCGTCCGGGCTATATTTATGATCTGGCCGAGCACGAGGGCGTCGTCGCCGCCGCGGCCGGCGAGAGCGGCAAGGATATCATGCTGCATGCGGTGACGCGGCTTACGGTGCTGGACGATGGGGCGTCGCCCATGGTGACCTTCTCGATTACCGCCGATCCTGGCTTTAACGGCGCCGCCGGCGAAGTGCAGGCCTTTGCCGGCGCCTCCGCCTCAGCAAGCGAGGTGACGGCGTCGCTGGTGTCCGCCGGCGGCGGTTCCGTCTACACCTATTCGATTCCGTCCCCGGCCGCCGGGGCGGCGGCGGATCTCTTTGTTCGTGCCGACACCAGTGCGGCACGGTCGGCGGCAAGCGGATACTTTGCCACCGTGGGGTATGAATATCTGCTTGGGTTGAATGCACCCGAGGCAAGCCTTATCGCCGCCCCCCATCGCGGCGGTGTTGCCGTAACGACCACGACCTCGGGGAATTCGGCGGTTGCCGTTCCCGCCGGCGGGGTTGCCGGAGAGATAGTCGCCGGCGCGACGCTGGTGATGACCGAGGCCGATCCGCAAGCGGCCGGGATTGCGATAGTTTCCTGTTCGGAGATTGTCGATCTGGCATTGACCAACACCGCCACCGGGGAAGCGTTCGGCAGCGACGCCATCCGCAAGGTCTACATCACCATGAAATTTGATCGCGGCAAGGTCGCGGACGGGGATTTCGAATCCGGCATGGTGATGATCTGCGGTGCGGACAAGATAGCCGATCTGCGGGCCGGGAGTGCGACCGTGGTGCCGGTAAACCGGATAGTCAAGCCGATTAACTATGGCACCGGCAAGGTTACATTCTGGGCGGATCGGTTGGGTGCGTTCGGCGTTGGCGGCGCGCGCGGCGGCACCGCCGATCTGGTCGGCGCTGATCCGGCCATCCGCTTTATCGGCTCGTCACGCGGCTGGAGCGACAGCGGGCCGGATGATTTCTGGATAGGGAAGTAATTCCATGGGCGAGGCAAACAGCAAAATGCTCCGCGGAAACGCGCTCATGCATGTGCTTGGCGGGATGGGGTTCCGCATGGGGCTGCTTTTGTCGCTTGCCTGTCTGGCGTTGCCGATCTCTTCTGGGGCGGCAACCGTTGTCGCCGTCTCCGATCAGGGCGGGGGTGCGGATGCCGCGCCGTTGAGTCTGCCTGTGCAACAGCAACTTGCGGCGCAACTGTTTGAGGATATTTACAACATCTCCGGCGGGGCTGGTGAGGCGATTGTGGCGCAAAAGATCGCGTTGTATCGGCGGATTATCGACCGGTGTCCCGATGTGCCGTTGGCCGAGGAGAGTTATTGGCATCTGCTGAAAATCATGATGCAAGACGTTCTGCCGCCTCACAAAAAAGAGGCCTTGCAGCTGTACGAAACGTTCAACCGTCGCTATCCGGAATCAAGAATGCGGACGGTGGTCTCGCAGGAACTGATGAAGAGCCTCTATCAACAGGGGGAGTGGGCGGATCTTGATCGCATCGCCTCTTCGTGTCTGCAGTCGGCGCCACGGAACCAGGAGGGCGCTTCCTCGGACCCGGTGGCGGTGTTCCTGCATGCGGAGGCGGAATATAATCTCGGGAAAGTGCCGGCGGCGCAGGCAGGGTATGCGGAGATCTTGCACTATTTCCCCCAGACCCGGATGGCGGAGATTGCGCGGGCGCGATTGGCGGCCATCGGCAACAAGGCGCAAGCGGACAACTGACAGGGATGACCGGCATGAGATTTTTACAGAAAACGGTATGGATTGCGGCTTTGGGTCTGCTTGTGCTGGCGGGTGCGGGCCATGCGGACAAGCGGAATCTGAATTACCCCCACAACTCCACCAATTCCATCAACTGCTGGTCTTGTCATTACACCACCGCCTCGGTGCCGACCTGGGTAAGCGACCCGGTCACGGATATCGACGACACCCCCTGGAACAGGTTGTGCTGGAGCTGCCATAACGAAACCGATGCAATCTATGTCGACAATCACTCAAGTCTTGCCACCAACAGCCTGAACTACACCTGGCCCACGGCGACGACGGATATGTATGGAACGGCAGCCAGCACGGTGGAATGCCGGACATGCCATTTCGTGCATCATCAACTGCAGGAGCGAACCTTTAACAGCACGACCTGGCAGTATGTGTTCAACAGCGCAAGCGCCCTGTACACGGGGACGGTGTCTGGGCTCAGCTCCACCACGGTGACGGTCACCGGCGCGGGCTGGACCGAGAACCGGTGGGCCGGCTATATGGTGGCGCCCAATGTCAGCAACGCCTTCGTGCCTGCCACGAGCGGCCAGTATCATTCCTATGATTATAAGATTGTCAGTAACACCTCCGATACCTTGACCGTCGAAGGACCTGTCGATCTGACCGTTCTGGGCGCGGGCAGCACCATGGCGATATATTACGGCAAGCTGGTCCGGTCGACGATCACGACCCCGAGCAGTGGCGCCAAGGCCGTCAAATTCTACGAGACCACCGGCAACCACTCCTTTGCCGACGGTGATGCAACCCGTGACGGCGTATGCGAGGTTTGTCACACCCAGGTGAAGCATTTCCGCAACAACGGCACCGGCTCCCAGCAGCTGCACGAGAATCTTGACGGCAAGGCCGGCACCAAGTGTGTTGAGTGTCATGTGCATACCTCCGGGTTTGGGCATGGCGGCGGAAAGCCTTGTGTCAACTGCCACGGGCATGACACCGGCACCCATTTCGATCCGGACATGACCTCGCCGTACGCGGCCGGGGCCACGGCCAGTGAAGGGACCGGCTCCTCCCACAGCCACTCCACCCACACCGAAACCGACAGTGACGACGCCAAGGGGCCCGGCATTTATTGCGCGGATTGCCATGATATTACCAAGATCCCCTATTTCAAATCCGGAACCGACGCAAACGGCGACGGCAATTTCAACCTTGCCGAGACCGATGTTTGTGATACCTGCCATAGCAAGAACGGCACCTATAACGGCGTTGACGACCCGACCGTGGGGGCCAAGGCCAACTGGAAAACCGGTATCTATGAAGCGGACGGGGTCACCCTGCAGGCGGGCAAGGAAAAGTGGTGCGCCACCTGTCATGGCGAGAACCCCTCGCAGATTCAGGCTGTGGCCGCGCCCAATGTGATCGGCGACGAGGATGGCGCCACCCTGTACGGCGCCGGGTGGGGTTTTTATAAAACCGGGCACGGGTTGCCGAAAACAACGACCTATCCGGCCAGCGGCGGCTTGACCGCCGGCGCCGGCAAGGGATGCCTCGATTGCCATGATCCTTCCCTCGGCCATATCGACGGCCTCGCCAGATCGTTTGATTGCAGTGACGGCTGCGACTCCGATGAGTACCGGCAGGGCTACCGGTTGAAACTGGTCGATGGTCAGAATCCCATGACCCTGCCGCTGGTGCAGGCCTCGGTGCCGCCGGTGGCCGAGAATTACCGCCTCTGCTTCTCGAACAACGGCTGCCATCTGCCGGAGAAATATCTGCTCACCGGCAACGCTTACGGGACGAGTTTCAGGGACGACATTGGCGAGTCGCCGACGGCGCTGCGCGGACTCACCCCGCCGATCAACGCCCACGAATACCATCTGAACGCGACGAGTTTCGGTATTCAGTTCTCTGCCGACTGGCGTGATCCGCCGGATACCTACAAGAACAGCAATATCACCTGTATTACCTGCCATAACGTCCACGGTTCTTCGCAACTGGCGATGATTCGCACCGGCAATCTGATCGACAGGGGCGATGGCATGGATATGTGGTATCACAGAAACAGCGCCAGCGATCCTTCCGCCACCACCCTGGCAGACAGTGAGGGGACCTACTGGAACGCCGCCACCTCGGATTATCTCTGCCATGATTGCCATGGCGGATATCTGATATATCACCGGACCCCGCCGGCTCCCCAATCGGCGCCGACCCTGGCCTGGACCGGCGAGGCGAATTACACCGTTGACGGCGTGGAGCCGGAAAGCGCCATTTCCGGGACGAGTTTTTATTTCCGGGTCAAATATACCGACGTCAACCACGATCTTCCCGAGGTGATCCAGATCTGGGTGGACGAGGATGACAGCGGTACCTATGAGGCGGACGAAAAGTACGACCTGCTGGAGGGGGACGCCGGGGACAGAAACTGCGCCGACGGCAAGTTGTATAAAAAGATTCTCCCCGTTACCTACGCCGGCGACGGCGTGCTCAATTACAAGTTTTATGCCGCCGACCGCAATGCCGCCGCCACTGGCGACCCGACCTTGCCGGGTAAATTCATCACCGTCAGCAAGGTCGCCCCGATCCTCGATTGGACCGGCGAGGATGGGTACAGTTCGGACGGCGTCAGCCCCAATACCGCGGTGGGAGGCAGTAATTTTACCTTCCGGGTCAAATACACCGACTCCTCCAACCAGCCTCCGTCAACAATTCAGCTCTGGCTGGACAGAAACGATGTCAGCGGCTACGAGGCCTCGGAAAAGATCAACCTGACGGCGGTTGATCCGGGTGATACCGATTATACCGACGGCAAGCTGTATACCACCACCACCGCCATTGCCTATGCCGGCGACGGTGCCCTAAACTATCGTTTTTACGCCCTTGACGCGGAGAGTACGCCCGCCACCGGCGCGCCGACCACGGATCGGACGGTGACCGTCAACGCCTCCAACAGCGCGCCGCAGCTGTCGTGGATCTATGCCGAGAACTATGTGCGGGACGGGGTTGACCCGGACACCGGCATCAGCGGCGATACCTTTATCTTTCAGGTCAAGTATATAGACGTCGACAACAATGCGCCGACCGCCATGCAGGTGTGGGTGGATTTGAACGACGACGACGATTACGAGGATGTCGGCGAGAAGATAGACATGCTGCCGGTGGACGGGGACGCCGATTACTCCGATGGCAAGCTGTACGCCAAGAGCGTGACCATCAACGCGGCCGGCGACGGCTCGATCAACTACCGCTTCTATGCCTCGGACGGCACCCTGGCGGCCACCGGGACCCCGACGCATGACAGCCTCGTCACCATCATCATGGATGCGGTTACCGTCACCTGTCCAGGGCAAAGCCTGCAAACGGCGATTAACAACGCCAGCAACGGCGACACCATTCTCCTGGCAAACGGCACCTGCACCGAAACCATTGTCATTGACAACAAGGATCTGACCATCAGGGCGATTAACCAGGGGAGCGCCTTTATCAGCGGCGGCGGCACGACCGGGCCGGTGGTTAAATTGCAGAACGGCGCCGATTCGGTGCTTGACGGGGTGACGATTCAAAACGGCGTGGTGCCCTGGGCGGTTTATGGCGGCGGGGTCTCCATCAGTAATTCCTCACCGACCATCGCCAATTGCCTTATCGACAACAACACCTCCGGCTATGGCGGCGGCGGCATCTACTTTGTCACCACCACCGGATCGGTGTTGACCGTTGTCGATTCGACGATTTCCAACAATCATGTCCTCAACAGCCGGCCCGGCGGCGGCATCCTGATGGAACACGGCGGGACCATGGTGATGAGCGGGTCCACGGTCAGCGGCAATACCGCCGTTGATGGCGGCGGCTTTTATATCAATGACGCCACCGCCTCCTCCACCTCGTCATTGACCGTCAGCGGTTCCACCTTCAGCGGCAATACGGTTACCTCCAAGGGGGGCGCCATTTATGCCGCCTCTAACAAGTCGACCAGTACGGTCCATCTCGCCATTGCCGATACCGATTTTATCGATAATGAATCCGTGGCCAGCGGCGGCGGTTTGTATTTGATGAACAATGACGGCACGGAACTGGGCGCGACGCTGACGGCGGCGATCAGCGACAGCACCTTTTCGCTTAACACCTCCACCGGCGGCAGCGCCACCGGCGGCGCTCTTTTTAGCCAATCGCTGAACTCGGCGACCATATCCGGTTGCACCTTCAGTGAAAATTCGGCGGTGAGCGGCGGCGGCATCGATGTGTATAACGGCAGCGTGGGCAATGTTCTGACCGTTACCGATACCGTCATCAAGCAGAATTCCGCATCGAACGGCGGCGGTCTCTATCTGGGGGGCAACGGCGTTTCAACATGGAGCCCGACCTTCGAACGGTGTGAGATCCTCGGCAATACGACCACCAACAACGGCGCCGGGGTCTATGTCGTCAACCTGGTGCCGGTTGTGTTCAAGAACTGTATCGTGGCCGGCAATAAGTCCACAGGGCTGAGCGGCGGCGGGTTTTATCTGAACAACTCCCTTGCGAACGCAACCATTACCAACTGTACCATCACCGGCAACTACGCGGCGGATACCGACAGCGTGGGCGGGGGCATCTGCGCGGTTGCCAGCGCGGTTGCCACCTTGAAGAATACGATTATGTGGGGCAACAAGGCCTACGATCCAACCAACACCGATGAGGTAAGCGGCACGGCCACCGTCACCGCGAGCTATTCCGATATCGGCCAGTCCGGTTACGCTGGCTCGAATGGCAACGTCAACGTCGATCCGATGTTTGTTTCACCGGTGAGCTATACCCTGGCTCCGACCGCCGGCGGTGATTATCACCTGCAGGTTGATTCACTGGTGCTTGATGCGGGCACGGGCACCGGCGCGCCGACGGACGATATCGATGGGGAGTTCCGTCCGAGCGGTGCCGGCTATGACATGGGCGCCGACGAGGTGATCACCGAGATCAACAGCGCGCCTGTTCTTTCCTGGACCGGGGAGGCGAACTTCAGCAGCGACGGCGTCAACCCCGATATCGGCGCGGATGGCGCGAATTTTGAATTCCGGATTAACTATGTCGATGCCGATAACAATCCGCCATCGGCCATCCAGGTGTGGGTGGACAAGAATGACGACGGCGATTATCTGGACGGCGGCGAAAAGGTTGATCTTGTCGCCGTCGACGGCGGCGACACCACCTATTCCGACGGCAAGCTGTACCACACCGATCCCGCCATCGCTCTCAATTATACGGACAACAACGGGCTCATCTACCGGTTCTATGCCGCCGACGGGGTTGTCGTGGCCACCGGGGCGCCGGTTGCCAACAACACGGTTCTGGTCAACGACGCGCCGACCCTTTCCTGGTTGGCTGACGCCGGCTATGACAGCACCGACGGGGTCAATCCGAACAGCGGGCTCAGCACCGGTAACTATGTCTTCAAGATCAAGTACACCGACGCCAACAACAACCCGCCCAACGCCATTCAGGTGTGGATTGACAAGAACGATGACGGCGATTTCACCGATTCCGGCGAGATGATCACCATGACCGAGGCGGACCCGAACGACACCAACTATGCCGACGGCAAGGATTACACCAAGACCGTGGCCTTGAGCAAGGTCGGGGCGGTGGCTTCCACTGTTCTCGAGTATCGCTTCTATGCCTCGGACGGCAGTGAGGCCGTCGATGGCGCCGCAACGGGCGATCCGACCAGCGCCACCGCAAACACGGTGACGGTGAACAATAATGTGCCGGTGCTTGCCTGGGCGGGTGGCGGTGGGGGGGTGTTTGACAGCGACGGCGTGGACCCCGACAGCGCTGAGATCGGCAGCAGCTTCGAGTTCAGGGTCAAGTACACCGACGCCGATAACGAGGCGCCGAGTTCCATCCAGGTAAGGGTGGATAAGAACAATGACCTTTCATATGTGGAGGGTGACGGGGAGTATATCGATCTGGTCGCGGTGGATGGCGGCGACACCAACTACGCCGACGGCAAGCTGTATCACACCGACCCCAATATCACCCTCAGCACCATGGGCGATATCAAGTATACCTTTACCGCCTCCGACAGCCTCGCGGCCGCCACCGGCACGCCCACCGGCGACGCCACGGTGGCCGTAACGGTAGCCAACGCCGCCCCGGTTCTGGACTGGACCGGCGAGGCCAACTATACGACGGACGGTGTCCATCCAGACAGCGACTATGGCGGGCTTACCTTTACCTTCCGGGTCAAGTATACCGATGCCGACAATAACGCCCCGAATTCTGTCCAGGTCTGGGTGGACAAGAACGATGTCAATGGCTACGAGGCCGGCGAAAAGTTCAACATGACCGAGGTCGACCCGGGCGACACCACCTATACCGACGGCAAGCTGTATACCGCCGCGGTGGCCGTGCCCTATGTGGCGGACGGAACCGTTTCGTACCGTTTCTACGCCAAGGACTCCCTGTTGGCCGAGGCCACCAGCAATACCCCGGTTTCCGGCAGCAATACCGTCACGGTGTTGAACGCCATAACCGTCTGCAGTTCCGGGTGTGGGTATACAACCATTCAGGCCGCTATCAATGCCGCGGGGAATGGAGATACCATCCTTGTCGACGAAGGAACCTACAGCGAGAATATCACCTTCCCCACCGATGCGCGGGGGATCACGGTCAAGGCCACGGGTACGGCCGCTAACACGATTATCCGGGGCAGCGGGGCAAACGCAGCGGTCGTAACCTTTAGCGCGGCGGCGGCCGTGGCGAAGCTGGACGGCTTCACCCTCGATAATCAGGCAAGTAATAGTCTGACTCGAGGGGTGGCGATCAGCGGTGGCGCGACCCCGACGATTAAAAACTGCATCATCAAGGGCAACACGCCCACCAGCAGCGCTGTCGGTGCCGGTGTTTATATTACCGGCGCGGGTGCGACACTCGAGAATACCATCATCGGCCAGAGTGGCGCGGCCAACACCACTGCTGGCAACGGCGGCGGCCTCTATGCGACGACTTCCACCTATGACATAACCCTCACCGGCTGCACCATCGCCTATAACACCAGCGGCAATATCGGTGGAGGGGTTTATTTCAGCGCCCTTACCGGCGCAATAACCTTCAGCGGATGCACTATCGACCACAATACCTCCGTCAATACCGGCGGTGCGGGAATGTATGTAACCAGCTCTTCGGTGACCCTGGCCAATACCGATATTACCAATAACGTTTTAACCGGCTCCGCCTCGGGCGGCGGGTTGTGGCTGGGCGGCGCCGATACGGCCAAGGCGACCATCACCGGCGGCAGCATCACAGGCAATACAGCCACCAGCGGCGGCGGCGGCATCTATATCGCCGGCGGTGCGGATCTCGATTACACCGGCGGTAGCATAAAAGGCAATACCGCATCCGCCACCAGCAGTAACGGCGGTGGCATATATGTCGCCAGCACCGCCACCACGACTGTCAATCTGTGGCGGATGTATATCCAGGGGAACAAATCCGGGCAATACGGCGCCGGTCTCTCCTTGACGGGTGGCGGGACGACGAACATGCAAAACTGCACGGTGACCGGCAACGCCATTGCCGGCGGCGCTGAAAGTTGGCGTAACGGTGGTGGTATCTATAACAATGCCGGCGCGTTGTCGATCGATAGCTGTACGGTCGCCGGCAACTATGGCGGCAACGGCGGTGGGTTGTATTCTTCCGTGAACCTGACGGTGAACAACAGTATCTTCTACTTCAACACCGCCGCCGGCACCGCCTCACAGATCTACCCGACGACCGTTACCGTGAATTATTCCGATATCTCGGGCGGCTGGGGCGGACCTGGCAGCAACAACATCGTCGGCGGCAGCAACCCCCTGTTTATTGATAATCAGGCGGCGGCGTTCAATGCGCCGACCAGTCTGGGCAATTTCCATCTCAATACCGGTTCGCCCTGTATCAATGTGGGCGCGACGGCTCTGACCGTTGATATCGACGGCGGCGCTCGGCCGGTGTCGGTTGACGACATGGGTTCCGATGAATACGGGTCGCCGTAAGGGGAGATGCTTTTGGGTATCGTATTGTGGGGCCGGTTGGGTACCGACGGAACAGTTGGGGGGGGAACGTATGAATGACGGAAAGGCATCGTTGCTTGCTTTGGTGTGTGGCGTCGTGTCCTGCGTGTTCGTAATGGCCGGGACGCCCGCAGATACCCTGGCCGCGGACCCGCTGGCCGCCAACTATACCGAGGACGTCACCCTTGGCTATGCGCCCTTTCAGGTGCATTTTTTCGATACCTCGACGGGGACCCCCACCGCCTGGTCTTGGGATTTCGGGGATGGCACCAGCAGTCCGGCCCGGCATCCGGTACACAGCTATGCCGCGCCCGGCGTCTATTCGGTTACCCTGGTGGTCTCGGACGGGGAGACCGGCTCCGGGAAGACCAAGACGAACCTGATTACCGTAACCTACCCGCCCGGCACCCCGCTGGCGGTTGGCCTGACCGCTGATCGGGCATCGGGCACCGCGCCGCTGTCCGTACAGTTCAGTGACATCTCCGTGGGCAACCCGGTATCCTGGCGTTGGGACTTCGGCGACGGGAACACCAGCACCCAGCAGCATCCCAGGCATTCCTATCTGACCCCCGGCAATTATACCGTTTCGCTCACCGTTGCCGACGGCGGCAGCCCGGTAACGCAAACCGTGGCCGACATGATCACCGTCGGTGAATCCCCGGAAACACAGATCGCCTTTCGGGAAGGTTTTGAGAATGTCGCGGCGGGTCTCGCCAGTATCGACGCCCTGGGGTGGACGGCGCTCAACAACGATGGCGATTCCGCCAGCGACGGGCCGGTGACCTGGTCCGTGGGCTATGACGATACGGCCACATTCGCCCATGGCGGCGTGAAGGCGGCGGTGGTTTTGTGGAATCACGCCGTGTCGGTGACCAAGAACGACGACTGGCTGCTGTTGCCGCCGGTCACCATTCCGGCCGGCTATAAGGCCATCTACTCCTTTTGGACCCGGGCGATGAGCGCCGGTTATCTCGAGGATTTTAATGTCAAACTCTCAACCTCCGGCCAGTCGGTCGCCGATTTTGGCGTCGTCCTCGGCGAGGTGCGGGCGCAGAATACGAGTTGGCGGCGGGTGGCCTATGATCTCAGCGACTACACCGGGCGGACGGTGAATCTTGCCGTTCAGTATGTTTCCTTGGGCAAGTACGGCCTGGTGCTGGATGATGTGAGCGTCACCCTCGTTCCTTCCGGCATCGAGGGCGGCTGGGGCGAGGCAACCGTGATCAGCCCCAATCAACTCACCAAGGTACAGTTTGTGGATGATGCCACCGGCTGGGCGGTGGGCGCCAACGGGACCATTCTCAAAAGCGTCGACGGCGGCGCCACTTGGGCCGCGCAGGCGTTGCCCGCCGGGTTCCCCGCCACCGAGACGGTTTATGGCTGTTATTTCGTCGACGCCAATCACGGCTGGGCCATCGGCGGCTCCGCCACCTTGGCGCGGATCATGTACACCGCCGATGGCGGCGCGACCTGGGTTATGCAGACCAGCGCCACGCAGGCGCGGCCCACGGCGGTCTTCTTTGTTGATCGCTATAACGGCTGGATCTGCGGCGAAAACGGCAGCATTCAGCATACCGTCGACGGCGGCGCCCACTGGGCGTTGCAAACCTCCTCGATTGCCGAGAATCTGGTCGATATCCGTTTTGTCGACGGCAATATCGGTTGGGCCGGCGGGGAATACCGTAAGATTCTCCACACCATCGACGGCGGCAAGACCTGGACCGCGCAATCATCCGGCCTGGCAACCCCGAGCGCCGAAAACCGGATGTTCGGCTACATGGATTTCATCGATGCCAATACCGGCTGGATGGTGGGCGCGGAAGGGGTGATTCTGCATACCACCAACGGCGGCGTGACCTGGCAGCGACAGGTGAGCAACACCACGGCGAAACTCACCAGCGTTGATTTTGTCGACAGGAATTACGGCTGGATCGTCGGCGCCAACGGACTGGTGCTCGCCACCGTCAACGGCGGGGCATCGTGGCAGCTGCAGGCCAGCGGCACGACCGTTGATCTTGCCTCCCATGTTCTTTCCGGACAGACAAGCGGCTGGGCGGTGACTGCCACCGGCGAACTGCTCAAGCTTGCTTCCGTTGCGTTGACGCAGGTCGATTCCGACGGCGACGGGGTCGCCAACGTGATGGATGCATTCCCCAACGACCCTTCCGAGTGGCTTGATACCGATTTTGACGGGATCGGCAACAACAGCGATACCGATGACGACGGCGACGGCATGCCGGACAGCTGGGAGATCGCCAACGGCCTTGCGCCGTTGGTGGCGGCCGATGCCGTTTCCGATCTTGACGGCGACGGGGTTACCAATCTGGCCGAATACCTGGCCGGCACCGACCCGCGCGGGAGCAGCGTCACTATCTCCGGGCGGTTGCTCAAAAATGACGGGGCGGCGCTGCCTGGGTTGTGGGTTGAGGCGGCATCGGCTTCACGAGCGTTTCAGGCGGGCGATGAAAGTGACGCCGCCGGCTATTATTCCATCAGCGTGCCGGCGGCCGGTGACTATGTCGTCTCGGTCCCCGGCGGCGGCACCTATCCCTTTGCCGTTTATAACGGGAAAACGCTTTGGAAGGACGCCACCCCGGTGAATGCAAGCGGCGGTTCGGTTGCCGGGATTAATTTTACCATGTCCGTCGGGCAAACCATCTCCGGCGCCGTGAGTGGCCTGGGGCGCGGCCGGATTGTCAGTGTCGAGGCATGGAGCGACAGCACCGACAGCTGGGGGTTCACCAATGTGATCGGCGACGGCGGCGGCGGCGATGCCTTCACCATTGGCGGCTTGGCGCCGGCCGGTGATTATCGGTTGATTGTGCGGGCCGAAGAGTATCAGAACGGCTATGTGAAGGGGAACGGCAGCGTTGGCAGCTGGGCGGAGGCCGCGTTTTTCAGTGGCGGCGCCACGGGGGTGCCGGTTGTGGTAGCCGACGGCAACGCGATCTCCGGTACGATTACCGGGCTGTCGGCCGGCGAGGTGCTTTGGGTGGAGGCATGGAGTGAAGCCACCGGGCTGTGGGGCAGCGTCGAGGTCAAGGCGGCCGGCGCGACGACGCCGTTTATCCTCTCCGGCCTGGGCGTTGCCCCGGACTACCGGGTCGCGATCTCCGGCGGCAGTCACGGCAACGGCTATTACGGCGGCTCCCCCGGCGGCATTGCCGTCTCCCTCGGGGCCTGGCAGGCGGCAACCCTGATTGATCTCTCCGAAGGCGATGTCGGCGGCTTGAATATGGTCATGACCGCCGCCGGTTCCATTGCCGGCACGGTGAGCGGCCTGCGGGCCGGCGATGCCGCTCGGATAACCGCCTGGAGCGTCGGCGGCGGCTTTGCCGGTTCGGCGAGGATTATCGGCACCGGCGCGACCCTCGGCTATGTGATTACCGGCTTGATTCCGGCCGCTGATTATAAGGTGAAGATCAGTGCCGACGGATATCTGGGGGGCTATTACAGCCCGACCGGCTTGGCTGCGGTGCGTGACGCGGCGTTGGTGAATGTCGCGGGCGCGACATCCGGGGTCAATCTTTCTCTTGCCCAAGGGCACAGCATCTCCGGTGTGATCAGCGGTTTGGCGGCGGGTGAGCGGATGTGGGTGGAGGCAAGCAGCGGCGCCGATTTCTGGGCGTCGACCAGCGTGATCGGCGGCAGCGGTTCAACGGTATCCTATACCCTCGGTGGGCTTCCCGCCGTTAGCGATCTCAAGGTTGCCTTCCGAGCCGCGAGCCATCCGGCGCAGATACTGTCCGGGGTTGCCACCGGCGCCAATCCCACCGGGATCAACTGTGTCCTGACGGCGGGGCGTTCCATCTCCGGGACGATTACCGGCGCGGCGGCCCACGAGAGGATAACCGTCTCCGCCGATAGTCTTGCCAGGGGCGGTCGCGAGAGTGTCACCGTTTTTGCCGACGCGGCCGGCAGCGCCGTCTATACCATCAGGAGACTGGGCGCGGCCTCGGATTATGTGCTGTTGGCCGAGACGGCCGCCAAAAAGGTCTTTTACGGCAATGTCGCCACGCGGCAGAGCGCCACCGCAATCGCCGTGACTACCGCGGACCTTGCCGGCAAGAACATATCGCTGGCCGCCGTGACCGTGCATACCCTCTCCGGCGCGGTGAACGGTGTTGCCGACGCGGCGACGGTGCAGATCGATGTCTGGAACGCGGCAACCGGCGTCCGCAACGGCGTCACTCGGCGTGGGCCGGGGCTGTTCAGTCTTGATGTGCCGGCGGGGAATAGCTACCGGGTCGGCTTCCACGCCCTTGGGTATCATGATGTTTACTACGGCGGCCTCGACGCCTACGGCCGGGTCATTGCCGTCAATGATGTCGCGCAGGCCGCAGCCGTGGATCTGAGCGGGGGCGATCGCGTCTTGGGCGGGTTGACCATGACCGCAGGCTACAGGTATGGGGGCAAGGTGTTTCATGATGCGAACGGCAACGGCGCCGCCGACGCCGGAGAGGAGCTGCCCGATGCAATGGTGGAGGTGGTGGGCGGCGGCGTTTCCAGAAGTTGCACCACCGACAGCCGTGGCGTGTTTCTGCTCGAAGGTTTGCGGACGGCCGAGGGAGGCGGTTTTAACGGCGTGTATGCCGTCGCGGTGCGGAGCGGCCATGGCGTCTACAGCGGGTCGATGACCATCGCCGGCGCAGACGTGACCGCTGTCACCATTCTGATTCCAGCCAACTGATGATGGCGGATCGCTGTCAATAAAAAGGAAGGGTTTTATCCCCTGTCCGCAGACGGCCTGTCAGCCTATGGTGCTGGCGGGCCGTCTGTTTTTGTGAATTCCCGCCGGGTCTCCGGCGCGGTGAGGTAGGCGACGAGCCACCCGAACAGACAGGAAACCGAGAAGGTGACGATGAAGAAGAACCCTTTCATCGCGCGCATCATGGTTTTGGCTTCCGTCGGGATCTGGGCGGAAGGGATATTGTCCGTGGCCGGCCGGATGGAAAGCTGGGTGATGAAGGCCGCCAGCAGGGTGATCGCCACGACGATGAGTACCGTGATGAACACCTGTCTGGCCTGATTGTTGCGCTTGAGGAGTCCGATCGCCGAGGTCAGGGTGGCGAAGGAGAGGCTGAAAATAAAGAAAAGATACAGCCGAAAATGCTCGAACAGCAGTTGGAGCAGAAACGGCATGTGCTGTGCGCCCTCGTGCATGGCCTGATGCATTATCGGCATGGAAAGCATTCGGACGTACATCAGGCCTTGGATCAGGCTGGCGAGGGTGGAGAACCCGCCGGCCAGGATGAACAGCCAGGCAATGACAGAGAGCATGGTGGAGCGTTGTGAGATCGGGGTGGTGGCGTTCATGGATCATCCTTACTTTATTGTCTGTTGCCTTGGCCGCCGGCAGGTGCGTCCGGCGGCGGGGAAGCGTAACGTTGCGATGTTGATGCGTGCCGGTTGTCGGCATCGGCTGGCTCGATACCTGTCAACAGGTCGGCGGATTGCACGGAAAAACCCCGTGTCGCCTCATCATGGCACGGGGTTATCTGTTTAATGGGCGATGAATTTCAGGCCAGGTCAACATACTGGCCGGTGGTCTGGCGCAGCTTCATGCTGAGGCTCTTGTTGAGTCCCTTGATGAACTTCAGGCCGAGAAGCGGATTTTCCTGGCAGATGGATTCCAGGCGGCTCTTGGTAAGCAGGAGGAGATCCGAAGGTGTGGCGGTGACGATGGTCGCCGAGCGCGGATAGTCATCGATGATCGACATCTCGCCCGCGCAGGCGCCGCGGCCGAGGGTTGCGACGAGGATCTGCTTGAAGTCGGTGCCTTCCAGGCGAACCTCCACCTCGCCGTCGACAACGAAAAAGAGAAACCCGCCCTGTTCGTCTTTTTGGACAATGGTGGTCTTTTCAGGAAAGCTGCGCAGGCTCATCTGTTTGGCGAAAAAATCTATCTCGTCCGAGTCGAAATCTTCAAAAAAAGGGTTTTCGCGGAGAATGTGCTCTATGCGTTCATACACTGTGATTCACCAATGGTTTTGAATTGAACCGTGTCGCCTAGGTAAGCGAATAAATCCGGTGCAGCCCGGTAATCCCCTTCAACTCGAACAGCCCGATCAGCTTGATTTGCGGCCCCTGCATCTGCTGGATCTCCTTGACCACGTTTTCCGAAATGAGAATCCGGTTGTCGGACGGCACTTCCTCGGGCGTCATGCCGCCTTCGAGAGGGATCAGGCCGGCGGCCTTGACCCCCTCGATACGGAAGGTCATGCTCACCGCGACGCCGATCCGGTCGCCCTGGTCGTCGACCTTGGCCTCGCCGAAATGGATGGCAAAGCGCAGGTTGATGCGTTCCCGGTCATCGGCCTTTTCGTTGTGCCTTGCCACCGTGAGGAGGGTGTTCTGGGCAAAGCGCACCGCGTTGGCCGCATCGGGAAAGGTCATCAGGAAACCGTCGCCGGTGCCCTTGCTGAACCGGCAGTGCTCCTGGCGGGCGATGGGGGAAACCATGTCGGTCAGGTGTTTGATCAGGTTCAGGGAGAAGGTGTCGCCGTAGCGGTTGGCGATATCGGTGGAGTTGCAGAGGTCGAGAACCAGGATGGCCTCGGTGACCGAGGTGCCGGCGGCGAATTTCTGCGAGACGACCCGCCCCGGGGCGGCCTGTTCGTCGTCGGGGGTGGCGGTGAACTGGATGCCGGTGAGATTTTTCAGGATCTCCACCGCCTGCCCGGCAACCTCTTGATCCGGGTCGGAAAGGCATTGCTTGATCGCATCGGTGGCGTTTTTGTTTTTCATCAGGCCGAGCGCCTTGATGGTCTCTATCTTCAGCCGTTTGGAATTTTCGCCAAGGAAGCGGATCAGATACTCAAGGGCGGCATCGCCGCCGATCTTGGCCAGAACCTCCGGCACCCCCTTGCCGACTTCCCGGTCCTCAACCATATTGGCGATGGGGGTGACCGCGCGCTGGTCCTTGAGCTTGCCCAGCGCGCGCAGGGCCTTCTCCCGCACCCACCAGTCTTCGTCGGCCAGCCGTTCGATGAGGGCGTCGAAGGCAAGCGGGTCAACGACGTTGTTGAAGAATTCCACCGCGCAGCGGCGCAGGTTCTCATCGGGGTCGCGGGTCAGGGCGATGAACCCCCTGGTGATGTTGTTGTCGCCATGCAGGGCCGAGAGCGAACTGGTGGCGATCTGGCGCACCCACCAGTCCGAGTCCTTGAGGGCGCGCATCAACTCTTCGCTGGTGTGCGGGTCTTTGAGATTCTTCAGGACCTCGATGGCGCATCGCCTGATGTTGACGTCCGGGTTGCGCATCAGTTCGATAACCTGCGGCACGATCTTGGCGTCCGCGATATGGATCAGGCAGTCGGTGGCGCGTTGGCGGACGAGCAGGTCGTCGTCGGTGAGCAGGGCGAGCATCTTGGCCGAGGCGCTCCGGTCGCCGATGGCGTCCAGGGCGTCCATGGCCAGCATCTTCATCTGCGGGTCCTTTTCCTCCAGCTTTTCCAGCAGGGGCGGGACGCTTTCCGGCGCCTTGAGGATGCCGAGACACTTGACCGCCGCGTGCCGCACCTGCCAGTTGCTGTCGTTCAAGGCGCTCATCGCCAGCTTGGTGCCGGTCATGCCGCCGACGCCGCTGATGATCTTGATGATGCAGCGCTTGGTTTCAGCGGTGCCGGTGTTGAACAGCGAGACCAGATCGGGGATGCACGATTCGGATTTGAAGGAGCTGAGCAGCTCGGTGGCGTTGGTGCGGGTGTAGGTGTCGGTGCTTTTCAGGGACTCGATCAGCCTCGGGGTCGCGGCCTTGCTCCATTTGTCGGCGATCAGTTCCTTGGCGGCTCTCCGCACCTCGTCGTAGGGGTCGCCAAGGAGCGGGATGATGTCATCCAAGGAGTTTTCGTCGCAGATCTTGTTGAGCAAGTATTGGGCTTTGCCGGCGGGGATTTTTTTTGTTTTAAAAACCTCGATGGCCGCCCGCACCGCTGCCTGTCCGATTTCCTTGAGGTCGGCGACAATGGAGGAATCCTGCGGGGAGGTTTCGGCCGCAGCATATTTCGCGAGCAGTTTTTTTACCTTAAAGCCGGTGAACAAATTGTATTCCTCTGCGGGCATGCCGGCCCGGGGATGGTTACATCATGGAAAAACGCGGATTGTTTCAGCAAAATCACAGATTTCGACGATGGCGAAAGCAAGGTTTTCCTGTGAAAAATGCTAGCATATCCAACATAACCCTGCAAGCGAATGCGGGAAAGAGAAATTTTGTTTTAAGCCCGCTGTTTTGCCCTTGCCCACGGCAACCGGCCGGGCTGGGGGGCAAGGGTTTAGGGGATGGGCGGAATAACCTGCTCGGGCAGGTCGCCGGCCGCGGGCTCGCGCAGGGCGTTGCGGATGGCCGCAGGCATTGATTCTCCGTGCGCCGCCATCGCTCGCATCTGTTGCGCGAGATAGGAGTTGTTGACCAGCAGTCTGAACACCTCGGTCATGAACCCCTGTTTCCATGGGCTCAGCTTCTCGAGGTTCTGAAATTTATGCATGAAAAAGGTCCGGGCCGCCTTGCCGAGTTCCTTCTCCAACTCCTGCAGGGTCATGGCGTCGGGCTTCAGCACCGGCTCGACCAGGTTGTATTTTCGGTAATCCTTGACCGCGACATGGTTTTTCAGGGCGGGATAGAGATCGGCGTAGGGCCACGGGGCGATGGCGAGGAAGAAGGCCATGTCCGGGTTG